>DATGGC010000025.1:0-8088 GCA_035308745.1 Candidatus Limnocylindrales bacterium
CCCAACAGGGTGATCTTGATCGGCCGGCCCGAGACGCCCATGTCGGACAGGTCGAGCGTCAGTAGGTCGCCGACATCCGTGCGCGGATCGGTGGCGAAGATCGCCGACAGCTGGGCCCAGGTGTAGGCCGCCGTCTGCCAGGTGGCATGGGGCGAGCTGCTGTCATACGAGACGCCGTTCGGATCGCGGTCGGAGGAGCCCCGCAGGTAGCTGACCGGACCGGCCACCAGGTTGCCGGTGTCCGAGGTGAAGACGTTCTCGTTGTTCTCGGTCGCGCCGCCGTCCGCCGAGTGGTACAGGGCGTTGATGATCGACGAGCCGCTCTTGAGGACCTGACCGGCCGTCGCGTTCACGATCGCATTGGTCGTCGTCGTCTCGCCCAGCGACCCGAGATACACCTGCGAGCGGGTGTCGTCGAACAGATCGTAGGCACCTGTCCCGGGATGGACATGCTCTTCGGCATAGCTCCGAGCGGCGATCGCCTGAGCCTTGAGCGCCTCGGCCGGCCAGCTCGAGGGCATCTCCGAGGGCACGACCCCGCGCAGGTAGAGATCGAGGCCGACCTCGTTCACGGCGATCACCCCGCTCGACGTGCCCAGGACCCGGATGACGCCCCGGTAGGTGTCGTCGGCGACCGGCTTCGTGTCGACCTCGATCCGACCCGGATCGGCGCCCGAGCGCAGGCGGATGTCCTCGGCGGCCGAGGTCGACGTGTGCAGGAGCGTCCCGCTGCTGGAGCTGACCTGGATCGCGAAGCCGCTGCCGGACGGCCAGACGGCGACTTTGGCCCCGATCGGGAAGGTTCCCGAGATCCCGTCGATCGTGAACGGGGCACCCCGGCCGTGGAGCACGATCGGTTTGGCGGCGGTCGCCTTGAAGGGGGCCAGGACCAGGATTCGAACCGGCGAGCTGGCACTGATCGTGGCCAGCGTGGTGCCCTGGTAGTAGTGGGCCAGGATCGTTGCCGCGGTCTGCCCGGCGAGCGCCCGCCCGCGGGCGCCGTACTGGCTCATGCCGACGCCATGGCCGTAGCCCCGGCCATAGAAGGTGACCGTCGGCGGAGCGAAGGGCCGGCGCTCCACCGACGGCTTCACGGTTGGGACCGGCAGCAGGTCGCCCGCGCCGGGCTCGGCCACCGGACCACGGCCGAGGACCGGCGCCGCGGGCAG
Source organism: Candidatus Limnocylindrales bacterium (assembly GCA_035308745.1). GTDB lineage: Bacteria > Chloroflexota > Limnocylindria > Limnocylindrales > CSP1-4 > Palsa-1033. Next base: position 1,170 of record DATGGC010000025.1, read on the forward strand.
CAGGCCGAGCGCAACGAGCAGCACGAGGCTGGCGCCCAGGGGCGCGATCCGGACCATCCAGCGCGGTCGTCGGGCTCTGCCCGTCATCAGGTCCTCCGGTCGGGCGGGCTCTCGGGCCGGCCACACGTTCGTGTAGCGTACCGCCATGGAGAGCGCAGTCCATGTGGTAGAGGTCCTGGCCGGCCTGTTCCTGATTGGCTACGTCGCGTGGGACGTGTTCACGACCGTCGCCCTGCCGCGACCAACGCCATCGACCTACCGGCTGGCGCGCAACCTGACCCGCCTGTCATGGCGGGGCTGGCGCTGGATGGCCCGCCGGATCACGAACGCCGACCGGCGCGAACGGGTCCTGGGCGTCTTCGCGCCGTTCCTGGTGCTCACCCTGCTGGTCGCCTGGGTGGTGATCCTGATCATCGGCTTCGCCCTGATCGACCTGGCCTTCGGGGGCGACTTCGCGCCGCCGATCGATACCTTCCCGACGGCCTTCTATGCCGCCGGGACCGGCCTGCTGACGATCGGCTTCGGCGACATCGTGCCGACCGCCTTCCTGACTCGCCTGATCGTGATGGCCTCGGCCGGGTTGGGCCTGGGCACGGTGGCCCTGGTCATCACCTATCTCTTCTCGCTGTACGGCTCGTTCCAGCGCCGCGAGGTCCTGGTGACCACCCTTGACGCCCGGGCCGGCGCGCCGCCGTCGGGCGTCGCCCTCCTCGAGACCTGCCAGCGTGCCGAGCTGCTGGGCGACCTGCCCGACCTGTTCGCGGACTGGGAGCGCTGGGCGGCCGAGGTCCTCGACAGCCACGTCGCCTATCCGATCCTGGGCTACTTCCGTTCGAGCCACGACAGCGAGTCGTGGGTCGCCTCGATCGGGGCGATGCTCGATGCGGCCGTCCTCATCCTGACCACGGTCGAGGGCCAGCCCCGCGGCCGGGCCGAGATGCTCGTGGCCATCGGGGTTCACCTGGTCGAGGACGTCTCGGGCTTCTTCGGCTTCTCGAACGACGGCCGGGTGGGCGTGGAGCGCGCTGAGTACGACGCGGCCCGCGAGCGCCTCGAGACGGCCGGCTTCCAGCTCGAGAGCCCCGACATCGGCTGGATCCTGTTCGCCCAGATCCGGGGGCGCTACGCGTCACGGCTCAACCAGCTGGCGGCCTTCTGGATGACGCCGCCGGCCCTCTGGATCGGCGATCGCGACCACGAGGAGCATCACCGGGCGGCGGCTGCCGCCTGAGCTCGGATCAGCCCCGGGCGAGGGCCGGCAGGTCGATCTCGCGGGCCGCGGTCAACGGCGTGCCGGGATGGCAGGTGAAGTACAGGACCTGGTGGCGGGTGGCGAGGTCCTCGATCGAGCGCGCGGCGCGCTCGGCCCGGAGCGAGTCGAAGTTGACCAGGATGTCATCCATCACGACGGGCAGCGACTCGGCCTCGCGCCCGAAATGCTCGACGAGGCCGAAGCGCAGGGCCAGGTACAGCTGCTCGGCCGTGCCGGTCGAGAGGCCGGCCAAGGGAACACGGGTTCCGTCGCGCCGCTCCAGCTCCTGGATCTGCTTGCCCAGCGGGGCCAGGATCCGGACGTAGCGGCCGTCGGTCCAGGCGGCGAGGAGCGCCTCGGCCTCCTTGACCACGTCAGGCCGGTGCTCGCGCTCGTACCGGCTGCGGGTCCGCCGGAGGAGGCCGAGGGCGATCGTGGTCACGGCCCAGCGTTCGGATAGCGTCTCCATCTCGGTCAGCCGGTCGGCGCGCTGCTGGCGCAGCTCGGCGGCGGCCGCTGAGCGCTCGATCTCGGCGATCGCCCGGCCTTCGGCGCCGAGCGCCTCGAGCGTGGCCGCCCGGCGCTCATCGAGGTCGCGGGCCTTCTCGCCGATCGCGACCAGGCCGGCCTGGACCGTGGCGATGTCCGCAATCGCCTCGAGGTCGGCCTCGAATGCGGCCAGCGCGTCGCCCGGACCCGACAGGGCGACGAGCGTGTCGCGGGTCGAGCGGATCTCGCGCTCGACCTCCAGCCGCCGTCCGGCCTCGGCGACGGCCGCCCGCAGGCCCGGCCCATCGACCGCCCCGCCCTCGACCAGGATCGCAGCAGCGCGGTCCGCCGCCGCCTCGAAGGCGGCCGTGTTGGCCGCTGTGGCAGCGTCGATCCGGTCGATGTCCTGATTGGCACGACCCTGGCTGGCCGCCGCGGTGAGGGCCGTCCCGAGATCACGCCGGACGCCGTCGAGGCCGGCCAGGGGATCGTCTGACGGTCGGCCCAGGGCCGCCAGGAACGCCGTCGCGCGGGCCTCGGTCGCGGTCAGCCGCGCGGCGATCGCGTCGCGCCGGGCCTCGATCGTGCGTAGGGCCGCCAGACTGGCCTTGGCCAGTCCCGCGCTGTCGAGCATCCGGCCGGCCGTCTCCCGGTCAAGGTCGATGGGCAGGCCATGCTCGGCGAGCCACGCCTGCCACGCCGCCTGGGCCTGGTCGAGGCCGGCGGCCGCGATCGCCTGCCGCTCGGTCGCGGTCCGGGCCCGTTCCTCGAGCAATCGGACACGTCCGAACCGTTCCTCGCGCCGGGCCGCCAGCGGATCGGCGGATGGCGTGACGGCCGTCAGCGGACCGGCGGTGGGGGACCGGCCGGCGAGGGTGCCGGCGGTCGCGGTCGCGGCTCCGGCCAGGAGCCCGACGAACGCCGCCTGGGCGATGCCCAGGCCGACCGCCAGCGCGCCGACCAGGCCGATCAGGCCGACGGCGAGGCCGGCCACCAGCCAGGTGAGCGCGGCAGGCCGCGGTTGCGGTTCATGGGCCGTCGCCGGGGAGGGATCGCCATCGGCGGGTCCCGGCCGTTCGTCGCGCCCGCCGGCCGGTTCGACGGCGGCCAGGTCCGCTCGGGCGTCGGCCAGGCTCTGGTCCAGCGCGGCCGCCTGGGCCCGACTGGCGTCGAGCTCGCGCTCGGCGCTGTCGAGCGACAGGCGGAAGGTGCCAGTGATCGCGCCCTGGGCGGTGATCGAGTCGTCCACGGCGAGCAGGCGGGCCTCGGTCCAGCCGGGTCCCAGGCGGCGCAGGGCGTCGCCCAGCGCGGCTTCGCGTTCGGCCCGATCGCGATCGAAGTCAGCCAGCCGGATCCGATCGGCGCGCGCCTCGGGCAGCGCGGCGAGGAGCGCCTCGGCTTCGGGCCGCTGGGCCAGCAACTGCCCATCGAAGGAGGCTGCGTCGCGCTCGATCAGGGCCTGGGTTCGCTCCCCGTCGAGCTCCGCGGCCCGGCCCTGGGCGGCCGCGACGTCACGTTCAGCCAGGCCCAGGCGCTCCAGGATGTCGGCCGGCAAGGCGACTGCATCGGCAGGCGCAGGCGGGAGCTCGGCCAGCCGCGCCCGGGCTGAGCCCAGCGCCACCCAGGCCGGCCAGCCGGCGCGGAGGCGCTCGAGCCGGTCCTGCTCGAGACCGATCCCCCTGGCTTCGATCGACAGCTGGTCCAGAGTGGCCTGCAGGGCTTCGCGCCGGCCACCGGCGGCCCGGAGGAGCGCCGGCGGATCGGTCGCCTCGATCTGGCTGTTGAGGCCATCGAGCTCACCCAGGAGGACGTTCATCCGGGGGTTGCGGCCGTTCTTCGCGAACAGCTCCTGGCGGGCCTTCTCCAGCCGGTTCTCGACCTCGATGACCGAGGTTGCCCCGGTGCCCATCCCGGCGCCGTAGATCCGGGCCGCGACCTCCGCGGTCGACAGATTCGAGATCTGGGCCAGCTCCGCAAGTCCGAAGGCAAAGACATTGGTGTAGACGCTCCGCTCGACCCCCTGCAGGATCCGCGGCAGGAGATCGGGGCCGAGGTCGGCGCCATCGTCGTCAAGCAGGCGGAGCTGTCCGTTGCCGCCTGTCTGGCCGTAGCGCTCGATCCGGACGCTGCGCCCGTCGGCCGTGGTCACCTTCAGCCAGCCACCCCGCCGGCCGCCGGCCAGGGCCGGATTGCTCTTCGTCTCGAAGCCGAACAGGATCGAGCGGATGAACGCCAGCAGGGTGGACTTGCCCGCTTCGTTGGCGCCCCGGATCAGGGTCAGGCCTGGGGCCGGCTCGAGCCGTCGGTCGTGGAAGATCCCGAAGCCGTCAACGGCGATCTCGTCGATCCGCATCGGCCCGCTCAGTCCGAGCTGTCGAGCTGGTCGATCACCAGCGACTCGGCCGCGTCCAGGAGGGTCAGCAGCCGGGCGCCGTCGAGCCGGGCGCCGGTCAGCGCCCGGCGCGCCCGGGGATGGTTGAAGAGCTCGGCCAGGAGCTCGTGCAGGTCGGCCTCCTGGCCGTCGCGCAGCGCCGCACGGCTGCGGCTGAACTCGCGCAGCGCTTCGCCCAAGAGGTCGCCCGATTCCCGCCGTGCCGCGATGTCGATCGACGGCCGGGTCGCGTCGCGGATCGATTCGAGCCAGGCGAACGGCTCGCCGGCGCCGAAGCGACCTCGAACCTGGTCGTGGAGGTCGGCCAGGAACCCGGGCCGGCGGAGGGTGGCGTGGACCGGGCCGCGACCGGTCAGGGTGACGATCGCGACGACCGATCGTTCAGCGGCGTCGACGGCGCTCTCGAGGGCCCCGGCGATGGCCTCGATCAGGGCCTCCTCGGTCGCGATCGCCTCGATCGGGACAGCCATCCGTTGCCAGCGCACGACGTCCATCGGCCGGAACTCAGGGTGGGCCCGGCCAAGGTCATCGACCGTGACGAGGTAGCAGCCCCGGGGATCGGTCTCGCCCGGGTCACGACCCTGGGGGTTGCCGCAGTAGACGACGGTCGGGTCGGCCGCCCGCAGGACGCCGTGCTTGTGGATGTGGCCCAGGGCCCAGTAGTCCATTCCACTCGCGGCAAGGTCGGAGATCGAGCACGGGGCGTAGTTGCCGTAGCCCTCGATCCCGCCAACATTGGCGTGCAGCAGCCCGATCGCATACGGCTCGTCGCCATCGCGCTTGAACCTGGCCGCCAGGTTCTGGCTGACGTCCCTGACGGCATAGCTGATGCCGTGGACCCGGGCGATCTCGATCCCGTCGCGCACGATTGGCCGGCTGGCGACGTCCGCGGCCCCGAACCGGAAGGCCAGCTCGGGCAGCGCGATCGCCGGCTCCCAGCCCGAGAGGGGATCGTGGTTGCCGGTGACCACGAACGAGGGGATCTGCCGCCGGGCAAGCCGTTGGAGGCCGTCCCGGAAGGCAATCTGCGCCCGGAGGGTATGGTTCGCCCCCTCGAAGACGTCGCCGGCGACGAGGACCGCGTCGACCTCGGAATCGAGGGCCAGGGCCACGATCCGCTCCCAGCTGCGCAGGGTGGCATCACGCAGTGCGCTGACGACGTGCTCGGGAGCCGCCTGGCCGATGCCGAGGAACGGGCTGTCGAGGTGCAGGTCGCCCGTGTGGACGAACCGGAGCCCCACGCCCTCAGCGAACCTCGAGAATCCGGAACCCGATCCGCCCCGACGGGATGACCACCTCGACGGCATCGCCCGGCTTGCGCCCGATCAGCGCCGCGCCGATCGGCGAGACATTCGAGATCTTGTCGGCCTTGGGGCTGGCCTCGGCGGCGCCGACGATCTTGAACGTCGTCGTCTCGAGGGCACCGGCCGGGTCCATGCGCTCGACGACGACGGTCGAGCCGATCGCGACGACTGTCCCGCCGGTGCCCTCGACCACGACGGCGTTGCGGAGCTGATCTTCGAGCATCCGGACTCGCCCTTCGGCGAAGGACTGCTCGCGGCGCGCCTCGTGGTAGTCGGAGTTCTCCTTGAGGTCGCCCAGCTCCCGGGCGGCCGCGATCCGGGCGACGATCGCCGGGCGCTGGACGTTGATCAGCTCGTCGAGCTCGGCGCGCAGGGCGATCAGTCCCTCGGGCGAAAGCTGGACCGCGGGACCGGCCGGCCGGCCGGCGGCCTTGATCGCGGCGGCCGCGGCCCGGCTGCCCGATGGCGCCCGCGGCGTCGCGCTCCGGGGCCGGGCGCTGGTCGAGCGCAGGACGCCGGTCCGCCGGGTCGGGTCCGCGCCGCCGCGCTTGCCGGCCGTGCCCCGGGCCGCTGCGGCGGCCGCCGCGACGCGTTCGGCCTTGCCGACCGGCCCGTCGGCTTCTTCCGCGAGCAGCGAGCCCTTGATCCCGTGCTGCTTGCGCTCGCCGCCGGTCGCCTGGAGGTTGGCCCAGGGCAGGACCACGGTCGAGTCGCGCAACGCCGCCTTGGCCGCGGGCGAGATTCCCTGGGCAAATGCGGTCAGCAGCGCATCCTCGTATTCCTCGGGAGCCGAGGTCGGCGCCCACCAGACCCGCAGCTCGGGCAGGACGGTCAGGGTCTTGAGCCAGTGGCCGCCGGAGTGCGGCCGCCGGTCGCCGAGCGGCGTCTTGACGAAGGCGCCCACCCGGCCGCCGATCGACAGGTTGGTCATGCCGACGTAGACGACCGTCTCGTCGGGCAGCCAGAACTCGCCCATCCGGACGGCCAGCTCGCGCTGGGTGGGCCGGGCGCCGTCGAGGGTCAGGCTGGGGACGCGCTCGATCCAGTGGGCGACCAGGGTGTGGTCGACGGGGGCCGTCTTGAGCGGCGTGGCCAGCTCGACGAGGTAGACACCGGGGCCGCCAACCCGGATCGGGTTGCCCCAGCGAACCGGGCCATCGGCCAGCAGGCCGACGGACCGGAGGAGCTCGGCCGCGCCGAGCGAGCGAGGTTCGGTCATTCAGGATCCCAATGCGGGACTCCCAGTGTAACCGGCCGCCCCTGTCTGCCGGCTTACCGGCCGGAAGGGCTGCGCGTCTGCCTGGTTCGCGCCCTTGGCCGGGGCGCCTTTAGCTCGAAGCGCCCGAGTGGCGCCGGAGCGGCTTGCGGTGAGCATGGCCGTGCTCGGGGGTCGCGGCGCCGGCACCGAAGCCGTTGCTCCGCCCGCCGCCCGATCCGGCCCGGCCCCCGGGACCGAAGCCGCGCAAGGGCCGGACCTCGACC
>DATGGC010000026.1:0-4997 GCA_035308745.1 Candidatus Limnocylindrales bacterium
CAGGCGCCGGCGCCGGTGCTGCCTGGCGCGTACAGCGGCGTTCCATTGCCACAGCGCGGGCACGTCGCGGGGCCCGGCTCGTAGGTCGGCAGGTCGAGGATCCACAGGGCGTCGAGGGGATAGACCCGGCCCGTCCGAGGCGAGCTGAGGGTGCTCATCCCGCCCGACCGATCGACCAGGACGTGGCAGGCGACGATCTCGCCGCCGAGCGCCTCGACCGCCGGGATCATGGCCAGCAGCGAGCCGCCGGTGGTCAGGATGTCGTCGACCAGCACGACCCGCTCGCCGGGCGCGATCGTGAACCCTCGCCGGAAGGCGCGGCTGGGCGTGCCGTCGGCCGCCTTGACCTCCTCGGCGAAGATCGCCCGGAGGCCGAGCTGGCGACCGGTCTCGAAGGCCAGGATCACGCCCCCGGTCGTCGGCCCGGCGACCAGGTCCGCCGTCGGCGTCCCATCGGCCGAGCGCTGGGCCGCCGCCCAGAAGCCGCACAGCTCGCTCGTAGCGGCCGTGTCCTGGAGGACCTGGAACTTCTCGAGGTAGTGCTCGCCGTGGCGGCCGCTCTTGAGCAGGAAGTGGCCGTCACGGAGGGCGCCCGAGCTGCGGAAGAGGGCCTCGGTCCGGGCAGCGATCGCGGCTCGGCCGGCGGTCGCGATGGCGTTGCGGACGGTGGTCATGGTCAGAGTCTAGGCGCTCAGGGCCGGTACTCGACGCCCTTCGACGACGGCGCCGAGAGGGGCGAGGAGCGCTTCGGCAGCGCCGTCCCGACCAGCGGCAGGTACGAGTCGAGGCCCAGCCGCCGGCACTCGTCGGTCAGCTGGTCGACGAGGCGGACGGGCAGCGTCGGGTCGGCGAACAGGACGGTGCCCACCTGGACGGCGATCGCGCCAACGGCCATGAAGTCAAGGACGTCGCCCAGCTCGGCCACTCCGCCGATCGCGATGATCGGGATATCCACCACCTGGGCCACTTCGTACACGATCCGCAGCGCGACCGGCTTGATCGCCGGTCCGGACAGGCCGCCGTAGACGTTGCCCAGCAGCGGCCGCCGCCGGCCCGGTCCGACGGCAATCCCCGACAGCGTGTTGATCGCGGTGATCGCGTCGGCCCCGGCCGCTTCGATCGCCCGGGCGATTGGTCGGACATCGGCGACGTTGGGGCTCAGCTTGACCAGCAACGGCAGCCCGGTCGCCCTCCGGACCGCGGCCGTGACCGCGCCCGCCGCCTCGGCATCGATAGCGAACTGGAGGCCGCCCTTGCCCACGTTCGGGCAGCTGATGTTGAGCTCGATGCCGGCCACCCCGGGCACCCCGTCGAGCCGGCTGGCCACCTCGACATAGTCCTCGATCGACTCGCCCGCCACGTTGACGATGACCGGCACCTGCCAGCCCGTCCAGGTCGGCCCGTACTTGCGGATCACGGCGTCCACGCCCGGGTTCTGGAGGCCGATCGAGTTGAGCATGCCGGCCGGCGTCTCGGTCACCCGCGGGGTGATGTTGCCGACCCGCGGCCGGAGGGTCGTGCCCTTGCAGCAGATGGCCCCCAGGCGCTGGATGTCGACCACGTCGCTGTACTCGACGCCGTAGCCGAACGTACCCGACGCGACCAAGATCGGATTCTCGAGGCGCAGGCCACGGCCCAGCTCGATCGACAGGTCGACGGGCGACGCGCCGATCACCAGCCCGACTCCCAGTCGAGCTCGGTCGAGGCAAAGACCGGCCCTTCCCGGCAGACTCGCTGCGGCGCGCCCTGGGCGTCCATCACCACGCAGCCCAGGCAGGCGCCCACCGCGCAGCCCATGTTCTGCTCCATCGAGACCTGCAGGAACGCCTTGCGCCGGGCCGCGGGGGAGCCCGGATCGGCCGCCTTCGATGCCCCGCCCGAGCGGCCCCGGGAGGGCTTGCGACCCAGGCTGGCGACCCCCAGCCGCGCGCCCCGGCCAGCGGCCAGGCGGGCCAGGGCGGCCAGCATCGGGACCGGCCCGCAGGCAAACGCCTGGTCGGCCCAGCCCTCGTACTGGGGCACGAGGTCGGTGATGTAGCCGCGGTGGCCGAGCGAACCGTCGTCGGTTGCCACGATGTACTCGACCTCGTCGGGCAGCAGGCTCGAGGGATAGACCTCGGTGGCACTGGCCGCGCCGAACAGCAGGGTCACCTCGCGGCCCGCCCGCAGGGCGTCGTCGGCCAGCATCCGGACCCCGGCCATGCCCAGGCCGCCGGCGATCAGGAGCAGGTGCCGGCTATGGGGATCGACCTCGAACGGCTGGCCCAGCGGGCCGAGCATGTCGACCCGGTCGCCCGGCCGCAGCCGGGTGAACCAGTCGGTCCCCCGCCCCACCGCCCGGTAATGGATCGTGATCTGGCCGCTCGCCCGGTCGACCGTGTTGAACGAGAACGGCCGGCGCAGGATCAGGCCCGAGAAGTCGCCCGGCCGGATATGGACGAACTGGCCGGCCCGGGACCCGACCGTCAGGGCCGGTGCATGGAACGCCTGGAGCCACTGCCCCGGCAGGATCTCGCGGCTTTCGACCAGCTCAGCCACGACGAGCTGCATGCTCACCCGCGATCGTCATCCCCGCCTGCCGAATCGGGATGGGCATCGGCCGAGGCGTCGCCGGTAACCGGCGGCGCAACCAGGGGAAAGGCCTCGGCCAGGGCATCGGCCAGGTCCCCGAAGACGTCGGTCGGATCGTAGAAGCCGACCAGCTCCTCGGGCGTGGCCAGGACCAGCCACTCGCCGGCCGGAGCAGCGTCGCCGGCACTCTCGTCCTCGTCGTCCTCGGCCTCGACCTCGGCCCGGAATGTCCCGCCGGCCTGGAGGACGAGGCGCTCCTCGTCGCTCTCGACGACGAGCAGCTCGCCCAGCTCGGCGGTATAGCGGCCGGCTGCGACCTGGAAGCGCTCGACCAGGTCCGCCTCGGAACGCTGGCTGCGCTCCTGGTAGGAGAGGGCCAGGTCGTACAGCCGCCGGGCGGCGTCCTGTTCGCCGGCCACCGGGCCGTCGTCCTGGCTGGCCGCCCAGGAATCGGCCGCAGCCACGTACGGGTCGCCCGGCGCCCCCGCGGGTGCCGTCGCCTCATCGGGCTCGTCGCCTTCGTCATCGCCGTCATCGTCGGCATCGCTGTCACCACCGGCGCCGGCTGCGGCCCGCGCGGCTTCGGTGAAGGCCGTGTACAGCTCGGCCGGGCTATAGAGCTCGACGATCTCGGCGGCCGATTCGACGACCTCCGTCTCGCTGTGCCACTCGCCGCTCGCGTCGTCGAGGTAGCGGCTCCGGCTGCGGAAGCTGAGATCCGGGGCGATGGCCAGGTAGTCGGGGTCGTCGTCGATCAGGGTCAGCCCGCCGATCTCCTTGATCGAATGGGCGTTCGCGTCGAGGAAGCGCTGGAACTGCTCGGTCGCCCGGACGAGGTAGTCCGACCGTTCGAGCGACGCGTCCCGGGCCAGGGCACTGAGCAGGTCGATGCGGGTGCGGTCCATCGGGTTCGCCTCCGTTACGGGTGGTACTCGAGATCGGTGCCCATCCGCTCCCGGAGGAACATCGAGTGATGGCGTTCGAAGATCCATTCCCCGGCCCGGTGGCCGAGGGCCCGCGTCGCCTCGTCGGCTTCGAGCTTGTCGAGGGTGGCGTAGTCGGGCAGGTCCAGCAGGATCACGTTGTCGAAGTCCCAGCCATGGGCCACGTTGTACCAGCCCAGGAACTTGATCCCGTACTTCTGCTCGTATTCGCGGACCTGGCGCGGAAAGATCGTGCGCATGAAGAACTTGAAGAACGGATCGCGGCCCCGGCGGACGGAGAAGTAGGTCGCGAGCACGGGCACGAGCAGACATCCTCCAGCGTGGTCCCGTCATCGGGCGCGGCGGCTATTGTCGCATGCCCTCTTCGGCGTCCGGGCCCGGCGACGCGTCGGGACCGGACACCGGCTCGGCCGGGGCTTGGGCCGCCGCACCGGCATCCTCGATCTCGCCAACCGTCCGCGTGGCGCTGCCCATCGGCCGGCGCCGGGTCCGTCGATCGGCGGCCACCAGGCGCATCAGGAAGATCATCGTCTGGCCGGTCAGCAGGAGCAGGGCGATCACCACGAAGAGCAGGATCGCGCTGATCACCTCCGGCCAGCCGGCGACGACGCTGATCGGGGTGAGGATCACCAGGATCAGGAGCACAGCCAGCTGGAATCGGAAGCAGCCCAGGCCGGGGCCGCGCTCGGGCTCGAGCGGCGCGCCCTTGTACTGGATCGGGGGCTGGTTGATCACGCCGGAACGATACGGGAGCGGCCAGCAACGCGCCGACGGCCGGCGCCGGGCCACGCGCTACCATCCAGCGATGGCCACCGGCTCCTCCGATCCTCCCCGTCCGCGGCCCGATCCCCGGCCGGATCCCGGCCAGCGCTTCGGCTGGCATCCCGAACCGGAGCTGATCGGCTACGACGACGCCGTGCGCTCGCGGCCGGCGCTCGATGCCCTCGGCCAGGCCACCTGGACGGCCGGCCTCGACTATCTCTACGGTCAGGCCTTCCGGCGGGCGATGGGCGAGCCGGCCGGCTACGCCGCCCTGCGCCGGCTCTTCTACGGCGGCGAGCGGGACGGCTCGCCGGCCGGCCCCGTGGCGGCCCCGGACGAGCCGACCAGCTCGGCCGACCTGCTGGCCGAGTTCGGGACGCGCCTGGCGCCCCACAACCTGAACGCCTATCACCCCCGCGCCCTGAGCTACTTCACCCCGCCCCCGCTGCTGTTGTCGATCGTGGGCGAAGTCCTGGCCCAGTTCCTCAACCAGGGCGTGGATGTCTGGCACGCGGGCCCGGCCAGCGCGTTCGTCGAGGAAGAGGTGGGCCGCTGGCTGTGCGACCTGGTCGGCTACGGCCCGGGCAGCTTCGCGATCCTGACCTCGGGCGGGGTGATGGCCAACTTCATGGCAATGACGGTGGCCCGCGACCTGCACCTCGCCCAGGTCCTGGGGCTCGATCACCCGCCCCGCGGGCGCGACCTCGAGGGGGTCCGGGT
>DATGGC010000027.1:0-4586 GCA_035308745.1 Candidatus Limnocylindrales bacterium
ATCGGCATCGCCTGGGTCCCAGGTGAACGAGAACGAGGTCGTGCCTCCGCTGAACTGGTAGCCGCAGGCGAAGTAGCTGCTGTTGTCAGCGGTGTTCGTGATCGGGAACGCGAGCAGGGCCTGGACGTCGGCCTGGGGAATCGATGTGCAGACGTCGCTGCCGCCAGCCGCGGCCCCGACCGGGGCGGACGGGGCGCCGGCCACGCTGGTTGCGCCGCCCGGAGCGGCGGTTGTTGCGCCGCCCGGAGCGGCGGTTGCCGTGGATCCGGAGCACGCGGCGAACGCCAGAACGACGATGCCCAACACCGCCAGCCGTCGGAACTTGATGGACACTTCTCCCGCCCCTTTTCGCCACTGGTTGATGTGGCGAGATCGTCCGACGTGTCGATCGCAAACCGATCGCAGGTCGATCGCGACGGCAGAACCCCCGTTCGAATGGGTCTGTGCGTCCGTATATCGCCCGTATATCCTCGCCCGCTGGACGATTCCGGAGACCAGTCCGGAGACCAGCCGAGGTCCGGCGGGTTCAGCGCTTGCGGGCGGCCGAGTAGCGGTCGTGCTGCTCGATGTCCCCGATCTCGACCAGGCCGCTCAGCCCGGCTTCGACCAGCGCCGCCTCACCCACGAGCCGGCCCAGTTCGACGCGGACCCGGGCGATCGCCGGGCGAGCGCCGGCCTGCTCGAAGAAGTCGAGCGCCGTCCGCAGGGCGTCGCCGTCGCGATGGGCCAGGCCCCGAGCTCGATCGAACTGGGCCCGAATCAACAGCGCGGCCGGCTGGATCCACGCCCCGAGCCGCTCGAGGGCCGGATCGTCGAGATGGACGCCGCGATCGGAGACGAACGATAGGACCCGCTCCGCCGAGTCGTAGCCGACGGCGGGCAAGTCGTCGGAGGTCAGCAGCCTGACCGCGGTCGCGGGTTCGCCATCGATGATCGCCCGCTCCAGGTCGGCCCGGACGAATGACGGAAAGGCACCGCCGATCTCGAGGAGGGTCTCCCGCCAGCGGGTGAGGCCGACGTCGTCGCGCCGGGCGCGGGCCACCTCGAATGCCGCGAGGAAGCCCCGTGACGCGTAGCCCGCGGCGACCCGGCCGAGGAGCTGCCACAGGCCGTGGGCGCGCATCGCGATCCGCTCTGCCTCGTCCCAGTCGCCCAGGAGTTCGGCGGTCAGGGTCCACCAAGCCGCCAGGTGGAGCGCCCAGTTCGACGCCTGTCCCGGCTGGATCTGCGGAAACGTCGCCCGGCAGGTGGCCGCGGCCAGCTCGAGATCGCCCGTCGTGTCGGCGGCCCAGACGACCATGCACGCAGCGTCGATCCGCTCGCTGATGTCGATCCCGTCGCCGAGCTCCAGGCGCCGCCGGGCGGAAGCCGTCATCGACGCGAAGTCGCCCCGTTGCTGGGCGTTGCCGCCGATCCCGTCCAGCGCGGCGCTCTGGAGGTTCTTCTCGCCATGTCGGGTGGCGAGGGCCAGGGCTTCCTCGGCGCTCGCGTCCGCCGAGGCCATCTCGGCCGGAGTCGGAACCCGGCCGCCGGCGCTTACCCAGAACGGCAGGAAGGCCTCCGCGACCCGGAAGCGGGCGATCGTCACTTCGTCCGTGACCTGCGGCAGGAGGCTGCGCCCCTCCTCGAACATCGCCAGCAGCTCGGCCTCGGTTGGCCGTCCGGCGACGGAGCCCTGCCAGCGCGTGTGGAAGGTCAGGATGCTGCTCAGGATGCGCAGCACCCGATCCGGCGGCGCACCGGTCGAGTGGGCCAGCCCCAGCGCGATCGTGAGCGCGTCGATGCTCGTGTCGCCGTGGATGATCGTGCTGCCGATCCGCTCGTAGAGATCGAGATGGCGGTCGGGCGTCGCGAACTCGAGGGCGGCCCGCAGGTGGCGCACCGACTCGATGTTGGCCCCGGCGGCTTCAGCTGCGCCGGCCGCGGCTTCGAGCCGGACGACGGCCTCGCGCCGCAGCTCGGGGGCATCGTCGAGGTCGAGCGCGGTCGCCAGCGACGCCGCTTCCCGGGCATGCACCGCGATCAGCTCGGCCAGCGCGTCGCCCTGGCCGCCGGCCCGGCCGGCCAGCCACTGGGCGGCGGCATGGTGGAGGTGGGCGCGCTCGGCGCGGGGCAGCATCCCGTAGGCGACCTCGCGGATCAGGATGTGCCGGAAGGTGACCTCGTGGGCGCCCGACTGGCGGACGAGATCGCGCTCGAGGAGTGCCTCGAGGACCGGCTCGGCGTCGGCGGCGAACGACGGATCCAGGGCGCCGACCCCGGCCAGCGCGAATCCCCGCCCGAAGATCGAGCCGACCTGGAGCACCCGCCGCTCGGCGGCCGACAGCAGGTCGAGCCGGGCCAGAACCGTGGCCTGGACCGTGTCCGGCAGCCGGCGCAGGGCATCCTCGACCGCGGCCGGCTCGAGATTCGCGCCGACCTGCTCGACCAGCGCCCGGACGATCTCGCCGGCGTAGAACGGGTTGCCGTCCGCCCGCTCGACGACGGCCTCGACGACGTCCGGGGCGATGCCTTCGACGAGGTGCTCGACCAGGGTCGCGACGTCGAGGTCGGGCAGCGGCTCGAGCGACAGCGACAACGCGTTGCGCCGGCCGCCGCTCCACGACGCGCGACGATCGAGCAGCTCAGGCCGGGCGATCGCCACGATCAGGATCGGCAGGTCGGGTCGCGGCTGGACCAGCGAGTCGAGCAGGTCGAGGAGCGAATCGCTCGACCAGTGGAGGTCCTCGAGGACGACCGTCAGCGGTCCGTCCGTGGCCGCCGCCTCGATCGCCGTTCGCCAGGCAGTGAACAGCGTCGCCCGATCGACGGCCTCCATCTCGATCGTGCCGATCGTGGCCAGCAGCGCGTCGGCGACCGGTGTGGCGTCCTCCACGCCGCGTTCGCGCAGCCAGGCCGCGGTCATCCGGCGGGCCTCGTCGGGCGGCGTGTCGTCATCGATCCCGACGAGCGTGCCCAGGACCGAGCGGAGGGGCCAGTAGCTCAGGCGCTGGCCGTACGGCAGGCACTGGGCGATGGCAACCGTTCCGCCGCCCGAGATCTCGGGCAGGCGATCGAGCAGGGCTTCGACCAGGCGCGTCTTGCCCGTCCCGGCCGGGGCCACGATGCTGACCAGGAACGGCCGCCGCTCGGTGAAGACCCGCCGGGCGACGAGCTCGAGCTGGAGCAGGTCCGCATCGCGGCCGATCATCGGCAGCTGTCGCCGGGCCGTGGTCGTCCGGCCGACCAGCATCCGGGCCGGGATCGGCAGGGCCTTGCCCTTGGCCTCGAGGCGGGCCGGTGGGCCGTAGACGAAGCCGCGGGCCGATTGCGAGCTGCGCTCGGCGACGACGATGCCCCACGGCTCGGCGTGCTGCTGGAGCCGGGCGGCGGTGTTGACCGCGTCGCCGGTGATCAGGAAGTCCTCCCCGGCCGAGGCGTCCCGGCGGGCCACGACCTCGCCGCTGGCCACGCCCAGCCGGATCGGCAGGCGCTCCTTCAGGCGGGGATCGGCTCGGACCCGGTCGCGCAGGTCCAGGGCGGCGCCGATCGCCCGCTCGGCGTCATCGCCATGGGCGACGGGCAGGCCGAAGACGGCCATGACCGCATCGCCGATGAACTTCTCGACCGTGCCGCCGTAGTCTCCGATCACCTCGCTGGCGATCGCGTAGTAGCGCGTCAGGAGCGCGCGCAGATCCTCGGGATCGAGCTCCTCGCCGAGCGCGGTCGAGCCCGCCACGTCGGCGAACAGGATCGTGACCAGGCGGCGCTCTTCGGTCATCGGTACCCCATGGCCAGATGGTACGTGGCCCGCGCCCCCTTTCGGGCGTGAGCCGCTCGGGTAGGCTCAGCGAGCTGTGCTGATCCCGTCGCTCTGGCGACACGCCGACTTCATGAAGCTGTGGGCCGGCCAGACCGTGTCCGAGCTCGGGTCCGTGGTGACCCGGACGGCCGTCCCGCTCGTCGCCCTCCTGGTGCTGGGTGCGGGTCCGCTGCAGATGGCGCTGCTCGTGGTCTCGGGCAGCCTCGCCGTGCTGCTCGTCGGCTTCGTCGCGGGTGCCTGGGTCGACCGGCTCTTGCGCCGTCCATTGCTCATCTGGGCGGATGCGATCCGGGCGATCGTGCTGCTCTCGATCCCCGCGGCCTACGTCGCGGGCGTCCTGCGGATCGAGCAGCTCTATCTCGTCGTCTTCGTCGAGGGTTGCCTCGGCGCCCTGTTCGATGCGGCCTATCCGGCCTATGTCCCCTCGCTCATCGGCGTCGACCGGGTGGTCGAGGGCAATAGCAAGCTGGCCACCAGCGCCTCGCTCGCCGAGATCGGCGGCCCGGGGTTCGCGGGTGCGCTGGTCCAGGTGATCGGGGCGCCCCTGGCGATCCTGGTCGATGCCGTCTCGTTCGTCGTGTCGGCGATCTCGCTGCTGCTGATCCGGAGCCCGGAGCCGGCCCGCCCGCCGAGGACCGCGCCCATGCCGATGCGCCACGAGATCGCCGAAGGCCTGCGGCTTGTGGGGCACCACCCGCTCATCGTGCCGCTGGCGCTGCGCTCGGTCTTCGCCCACTTCGCCGGCGCCTTCTACTCGGTCCTGTACACGATCTACCTGATCCAG
>DATGGC010000028.1:0-6538 GCA_035308745.1 Candidatus Limnocylindrales bacterium
TCGGCCCGGCGGCCAGGGCCATCGGGAAGTTGAACGGGCTGATCACCGCGAAGACGCCCAGTGGCCTGAGGATCGAGCGGGTATGGACCGCCGCATCGCCGAGGTTGTCCATCGGGTGGTCGTAGCCGTCGTTGCGCTCCATCACGTCGGAGTAGTAGCGCAGCAGGTCGGCCGCCTCCTCGACCTCGCCGAGGGACTCCAGCCGGCTCTTGCCAACCTCGATCGCCATGTCCGCGCCATAGATCATCTGGCGCTGACTGATCAGCTCGGCCGCCCGGCGCATGATCGCCAGGCGCTCGCGCCAGGGGGTCGCCGCCCAGGCCGGCTGGGCCGCCCGGGCGGCGGCGATCGCGTCGCGAACGTCCTGGCGGGTGCCCTTGGCGAAGTGGCCGACGACGATGTCGTGGTCGATCGGCGATCGAACGGTGGTCTCGCCGTCGCCCTCGCGCTCCTTGCCGGCGATGAAGTTCAGGTGGTGCGCGCCCAGCCGGCTGCGACTCTGCTCGACGCCCGCGTCGTACAGGGCGTGGAGCTCCTCGTTGTCGTTGCGCAGCGTGGCGTAGGTGATCTTGAGGCGCGGCTTCGCGTCGGTCGTCATCGGTGTCTTCCCCTGTCTCGGGTCGTGGCGCGGGCCGGCGACGATGCGCGGCGGCGACTGTTGGAAGGCCAGTGTAGCGCGAGGGTTCGCTCAGCCGAGGGCGGCGACCACGTCGGCCAACGAGGCCGCGACGGCGGTCGGTCGGCCGCCGCCCCGGCGCCGGGCGGCGGCCGCGGCGAGCTCTGCGTCGCCGTGCTTGCCGGTCCGCACGAAGATCCCCCGCAGGCCCAGGCGCTGGGCAGCCAGGACATCGCTGAAGACGTCGTCGCCGACCATCGCCAGGTCATGCCGAGAAGACCCGGGCAGGCCCGCCAGCAGCTCGGCGGCGGCCTCGCGAAAGAATGCCGGCGCGGGCTTGCCGATCACCGTCGCCCGCCGGCCGGTCGCGAACTCGAGGCCGGTCACGAAGGCGCCCGAGTCGAGGGTCGGGCCGTCGGCCGTCAACCACCACGGGTTGCGGTGCATCCCGATCAGCTCGGCACCAGCGCGGACGAGCCGGAAGGCGTGGTTCAGGTTGTCGTACGTTGCCGACTCGGGCGAATCGCCGATCACCACGGCGGCCGCCGAGGCGCCCGGCCGGCCCGCCTCGTCGTCGGTCAGCAGGTGCTGGCCGGTGAACTCGGAGCGGGCGTCATCCGAGGCCAGGACGAAGAGTGGGGCGCCGGGGTAGCGCCGCTGGGTATAGGCCGCCGACAGCGAAAGAGCCGACAGGATTCGCTCGGCCGGCAGGCGCAGCCCGATCCCGGCGCCCCAGGCCGACATCCGCCGGCGGCTGAGGAGCGAGGTATTGGTCACGATCCGGAATGGGATCCCGCGCCGGTCGAGGATCGCGATCGCTTCGGCCGCGCCGGGGATCGGGCGGCCGGCGAGGATGACGACGCCATCGAGGTCGAGCAGGAAGCCGCGCACGCCGGCCAGTGCCTCGGCGAGGGCGGCCTCGGGCTGCGGGGCTCCGGTCATGGGCGGGATGGTACCGTGCCCCTCGGTGGCCGGCGCCTGGCCGGTCGGGGATGGACGCGGAGGAACCATGGGATTGCTCGATGGCCGGCGGGCGCTCATCTTCGGCGTCGCCAACGATCACTCGATCGCCTGGGGAATCGCCCAGGCCCTCCACGAGGCGGGCGCCGACGTTGGCTTCAGCTCGGTCGAGAGCCTGATCGAGCGGCGCGTGCGGCCCCTGGCCGAGTCGATTGGCGCGACTTTCGTCGAGCCCTGCGATGTCCAGTCCGACGAACAGATCCGGACCGTCTTCGAGCGCTGGGTCGCCGCCCACGGGCCGGACGCCCGGCTCGACATCCTGGTCCATGCCCTGGCCTTCGCCAAGCGCGAGGACCTCGAAGGCAGCTATGTCAACACGTCGCGCGAAGGCTTCGCGCTGGCCCTCGACGTCAGTGCCTACTCGCTGGTGGCGGTCGTCCGCGAGGCCCGGGCCGCCGGCGTCCTGCGAGACGGATCCAGCGTCCTGACCCTGACCTACTACGGTGCGGAGAAGGTGGTCAGCAACTACAACGTGATGGGCGTCGCCAAGGCCGCGCTCGAGGCCTCGGTCCGCTACCTCGCCGCCGACCTGGGCCCGGACGGCGTCCGGGTCAACGCCATCTCGGCCGGGCCGGTCCGGACCCTGGCCGCGGCCGGGATCGCGGGCTTCAAGAAGATGTATGGGGCGTTTGCCGAGCTGGCGCCGCTGCGCCACAACATCTCGATCGAGGACGTCGGCAAGACCGCCCTGTACCTCGCCTCGGACCTCTCCTCGGCGGTGACCGGCGAGGTGATCTACGTCGATGGCGGTTTCAGCATCATGGGCGTACCCAGCAGCGAAGCCTGAGCCGCCGGGAGTTGATTCAGGCAATTCTCAGAGCCGCTTCGTAGAACAGGTGCATACACCTCTCCTCCCGCACCAGTCCACGAGGCTCCAGCGATGACCCAGCCAGGCGATCCAGACACCACCACCAACCCGTTCAACTATCCGACGGCCCCCGCCCAGCCGATCAGCTATGACGAATCGGCGTACGAGCCGCCCGTCCCGCCCCAGCCCGTCCAGCCCGTCGCGCCGCCCCGACGGCCGGCCGGTGGCGGCGCCGGCGCCGGCCGCGGTGCGATCGTCCTGACCGCGGTCCTCGCCGCGGCCCTGGCGGCCGGGGGCACCTTCGGGGTGGTCGAGCTGACCTTGCCGGCCCCGGCACCGGTTGCCACCAACGCCCCTGCCAAGCTGACCAGCACAAGCACGACCGTGCCGACGACCAGCGGGACGGCCAACCAGCCGATCGTCCAGATCGCCGCTGAAGCCAGCCCGGCCGTGGTCACCATCACCGATACCGGCAGCGGCGGCTTCGGGCGCAACTCGGGGACGTCGATCGGGTCGGGCATGATCGTGACGTCCGACGGGTACATCCTGACCAACCGCCACGTGATCGCCAGCAGCGGCACGCTCACGGTCCAGCTCGCCGACGGGCGCCAGTTCGACGGGACCGTGGTCGGCACCGATCCGGCCCACGACGTCGCCGTCGTCAAGATCGCCGCCACCGGCCTGCCGACGGTCACCCTGGGCAACTCCGACAACCTCCAGATCGGCCAGCTCGCGATCGCGATCGGCGACCCGCTGGGAACCTTCGCCGGGACGGTCACCTCGGGCGTCGTCAGTGGCACGAACCGGGAGATCGATGTCCAGGACGTGGTCACCGGTCGTCCGGTCCACCTGACCGGCCTGATCCAGACCGATGCCGCGATCAACGAAGGCAACAGCGGCGGCCCGCTGCTCAACGCCGCAGGCCAGGTGATCGGGATCAACTCGGCCACCGACTCGAGCGCCGAAGGGATCGGCTTCGCGGTTCCGATCAACATCGCGGTCACCCTGCTGACCCAGGCCGAGAACGGCCAGGCGACCACGAACTAGCCCGACCAGCGGTCGAGATGCCGGGCAGCGCCCGGCCGGTGACTGAACCCGTGCCACCCGGCGGCAGATCGCCTGCCCCGGGTGGCACACTGCCGCGATGGGCACTGGGCGCCGAATCCTGCTCGAACCCGATCCCCGCCTGCGGGCGGCGACCAAGGCCGTCCGGCTGCCCGATAAGGGCCTCCGGCGGCTGATCGAGGAAATGGTCGTGACGATGCGCAAGGCCGGCGGAGTCGGCCTGGCCGCGCCCCAGATCGGCGAGCCGCTCCGGCTGGCGGTCATCGAGGTCAAGGGCCTGCTGACGGTTATCGGCAATCCGGCGGTCGTGAAGACCGGCTTTCCCGCCGTCGACTGGGAGGGCTGCCTGTCGATCCCGGATCGGGTGGCCCAGGTCCGCCGGGCAGCCGAGATCGTGGTCGTCGCCGACGACATCGAGGGCCGCCGGGTCCGCCACCGGGGCACCGGCCTCCTGGCCCGGGCCTTCCAGCACGAGATGGACCACCTCGTCGGACGCCTGTACGTCGACCTCATCGACCCCTCGGAGCTGGTCGACACGCGCGAGCACCCGGTCCGGCCGGCATGAGTGCCCGGCCGGCGAGCCTGCAGGTGATCCTGGGCCACGGGGCCTCGGGCACGGCCGCCTCGATGACGCCGTACGTGACCGGCCTGCGCGCCCGGGGCCTGTCCGCCGATGCGATCGACCTCCGGCGGGGCAAGGCCGAGGACGCGGTCGCCGGCTTCTGGGCCGCAACCGAGGCGCTGGCGGCCGCCGGGTCGGGCGCCGGCGGCGGGACGCCGCCCGGCCTGGTCCTCGGCGGGCAGTCCTTCGGCGGCCGCGTCGCCAGCCTGGTGGCGGCCGAGCGGCCCGAATCCGTCCGGGCCGTGGTCTGCTTCTCCTACCCGCTCCATCGTCCCGGGGCGCCCGAGACCTGGGACGCCCGGACGGCCCACTGGCCCCGGATCGGCTGCCCGGTCCTGCTCCTCTCGGGCGAGTCCGACCCGTTCGCCCGGATCGACCTGCTGCGTGCCGCCATCGCGCGCCTCGCGACGGTCGAGCTGGTCACCTACCCGCGCCTTGGCCACGGCCTGTTGCCGGTCCTGCCCGACGTCCTCGACCGGGTGGCGGCATTCCTCGCGCCGCTCGGCGGCGCCTAGGCGAGGCGCTCGGCCAGGTAGCGCATCGAGATCGGGTAGCGGTACTCGATCGCCCCATGGCGGGCGTCGAACAGCTCGAAGAACGGGCTCACCGAGCCGGCCGCCAGGCAGGCCTGCCGGAAGGCCTCGGCGCCCAGGTCGAGGTGGTACTCGTCACGGGTGCCGGCGTCGATGTAGATGGCCCGCAGGCCGCGCAGCGCGGCCATCCCTGCCGGCGTGCGGGCAACCCGGACGGGATCCCAGGCCAGCCAGCGCGCCCATGTCTCGGGCCGCAGCTCCCCGGTCGCCGGGTCGAACGGCAGTTGGACCGTGCCGTCCGGATCGGACGAGTAGCAGGCGGCCATGGCGTAGGCGTCGATCAGCGCCGCGTCGTCCGGCTTGGTGAACGCCGGCCGGCTGCGGAAATCGGCCCACCAGCGCTCGTATGAGCCGTCGTAGCCGTTGCGCAGGGCCCGGGCCACCTCGGCGAACTCGGGCTGGTAGCAGACCTCGAACAGCGAATCGCCAGCGTGGGTTGCCAGGCCGCCGAAGCGGTCGGGTCGGAGCAGGCCGTTGATCATGGCCCCGTAGCCGCCGCTCGACTTGCCGGTGATGCCCCGGTGAGCGGGGCCGGCCATGGTCCGATAGTGGGCGTCGACCCAGTCCACGACCTCGTCGGCGAGGTAGGTGCCGTAGCGGCCGGTGCCGGCCGAGTCGATGAACTGGCTGCCCCCGTACGAGGTCCAGCAGTCAACGGCGACGATGACCGCCGGCGGCGGCGCGTCGGCGCCCCCGAACAGCTCGTCGATCAGTTCCAGGACGGTCGGCCGGAAGGCCGTTCGGTTGCGCCACATGTCGACCTGGCCGGTCATCCCCTGGATCAGGTAGATCGAAGGGAAGCGGCGCTCCGGCTCCAGCTCATAGGCCGGCGGCCGGTAGACCCACAGCGGTCGCGCGGTCGGGTCGCCGAGCGGATTCCCGAGCAGGACCTGGCTCTCGAAGACGTGCTCGTCGAAGTGGCCATGGAACGTGGTCGACCAGGGCTTCATCGGGCAGATGATCGCCGATCGGGCCGTCGACCGTCCCGGTGCGCCGGGGGTCGGTGCAGGTCCGCACCCGTTCCGGGGGGCGATTGGGTGCGGACGACTACCCTTGACCTGCGGATCGTTCGGCGCACGGCCTTCGCGCGCCTCCCGTCCCGCCCGCTTCGGTGACGCGATGTCCCCCGACTACAACGAGCGCGGTCTGCTGATCGAGCTCGAGCCCGAGGCCGGGCGCCTGTATGACCGCCATCTCAAGGTCGCGCAGGAGTGGTTCCCTCACGACTACATTCCGTACCGGCTGGGCCGCGACTTCGACAAGGAGCCGTGGACGCCGGACCAGCCCCGCCTGACCGGCGTGGCCCAGACCGCGTTCGAGATCAACCTCCTGACCGAGGACAACCTGCCCTCGTACCACCGCCTGATCCACGGCATGTTCGGCAACGGCGACGGAGCCTGGATCAACTGGGTCGGCCGCTGGACCGCCGAAGAGGGTCGCCATGCGATCGTCCTGCGCGACTACCTGATGGTGACCCGCAACATCGATCCGATCCTCCTGGAGCGGGGCCGGATGATGCAGCTCGAGAAGGGCTACGACCTGGCCTCGCCGGACACCCTCCACGGGCTGGCCTACGTCGCGTTCCAGGAGCTGGCGACCCGGATCTCGCATCGCAACACCGGCCGCTACTCGGACGACCCGGTCGCCGACCGGATCATGATCCGGATCGCCGCCGACGAGAACCTGCACATGGTCTTCTATCGCGACATCATGTCGGCCGCCCTGGTGATCGAACCGTCCGCCGCGGTGTGCGCGATCGTCGACGAGGTCCTCGCCTTCCAGATGCCCGGCGCCGGAATCCCCCAATTCGTGCG
>DATGGC010000029.1:0-2654 GCA_035308745.1 Candidatus Limnocylindrales bacterium
GCCGGGGAGATGCTCCAGCTGACCGCCAGCTGCGCCCCGGGCTGTACGCCGTCGGTCTTCTACTCCGGGTTCGTCTCGGTGCCCTGATGAGCCCGGCGTGGCCCGGCCGCGGGGCGGCGCTGATGACGGCGCTCGCGCTCACCCTGGCCATCGAGCTGGCCGCGACGGGCATCGTCCTGACCCAGCCCAGCCAGGCGGCGTCGCCGGCTCAGCCAAAGCCGGCGCAGGCACTCCGGCCGGGCCTGGGGGCGCTCGTCCGGGCGGCCGGCCCCGGCGATCAGCCGGCGGCGGTGCCCGATGGGCCGGATCCCGGCGGCCCGGACACGCCCGGGATCACGACCCTCGCGTCGAGCTGGATCCCGGCCGCTGGCTCGCCCGCGTCACCGTCGAACGAGCCGGCGATCTCGGCCGACGGGCGCTTCGTGGCGTTCACCTCGACGGCGACGACGATCGTGCCGGCCGGTGCCGACAACGGCCTGGCCCATGTCTTCGAGCTCGATCGGACGTCCAACCTGATCCGGCTGATCTCGGCCGCCACGATCCTGGTGGGCGGCAAGCCCGACGTGCTGCCCCGCAACAGCTCGGCCGGCGAGCCGTCGGTCAACGCCGACGGCAGCGTGATCGCCTACGTCGTGACCCTGCCGCCGGTCGTCGGCGCGGCCGTCGAGCCCGGGGGATCCTACGTCGTGGTCCACGACAACGTGGCCGGCACCGACGTCGAGCTCGCCCCGGGCAGCCACCCGTCGATCTCGGCCAACGGCCAGCTGGTTGCGTTCCAGACGCCGGCCGGCCTGGACCAGGCCCATGACACCAATGGCCTGTCCGATGTGTACGTCGTGAACCGAACGAGCCTGGTCACGACGCTGGCCTCGGCGGCCGCCAACGGCCACGCGCCCGCCGCGGCCAGCGTGGCCCCGTCCTTGTCGGGCAACGGGCGCTGGCTGGCGTTCACGTCCACCGGCCGGCTGCTCGGCGCCGACCACGATCCGGCCGCCGATATCTATGTCCGGGACCTGGCGACCTCGACCACCAGCCTCGTCTCGGTCCATGGCGGCGCGGACACCGGCGCGTCCGGCGGGCCGTCGATCTCGAACTCGGGCCGCTACGTGGCCTTCAGCTCGCGGGCCACGACCCTGGCGCCGGGCGCCATGGCCGGCGGCGGCAGCCTGGCCGACCTGTACGTCCGCGACCTCGTCGCCAGGCAGACCGTCCGCCTGTCCCGGGCGAGCAGCGGTGGCGCTGCCGACGGCGCCAGCTCGGCGCCCGGGATCTCGGGCGACGGCCGGACGGTCGCCTTCAGCTCGACGGCCGATGACCTGGTGCCCGACGACACGAATCACGGCCCGGATGTCTTCATCGTCGATCGGGCCACGGGCCGGATCAGCCGGGCCTCGATCACCACGACCGACCAGCAGGCGACGCCGGCGAGCGGGGCGGCGGTCCTGTCCGGCGACGGCTCGGTCCTTGCGTTCCAGTCGACGGCCCAGGACCTCGCCCCCGGCGCCCACGGCGGCCTGGACGTCTACGTCCGCCAGCGCCTGCCCCAGGCGTCGGTCAGCCCGCCGGCCCTGGCCTTCGCGGCCCGCCCCGCCGGCTCGACCAGCAGCGCCCAGGCCGTCACGGTCCGGAGCGTGGGGGCGGCCGCCCTGGTCGTTGCCTCGGTCGGCCTGACCGGGATCGACCCGGCAGCCTTTGCGATCGTCGCCAACACCTGTGGGGGAGCGATCCTTGCCCACGGCCAGGCCTGCACGATCGGGGTCGTCTTCCAGCCGGCGGTTGCGGGCACGAGCGGGGCGGACCTGGTCATCGTCGACAACGACCCGGCCGGCAGCCAGACGGTCGGCCTTGTCGGCGGGACCCTGGCGCCGGCGATCCGGCTCGACCCGCCACTCGGGCCAGCCGGCTTCGTGACCCAGGCGATCGGCACCAATTTTCCACCGGGCGCGACCGTGGACCTGGCCTGGAGCGTTGGCCTGACCGCGTCGATGCCGGCCGTGGTTGCCGATCCGAGCGGCAGCTTCAGCGTTCCGATGCTGATTCTCCCCCGCGACACGCTCGGCCCCCGGGTCCTGACCGGTTCGTTCAGCGTTGCGGGCGGCGGATCGGCCGTGTCACCGCCCTTCCTGGTCGTGCCCGGGACCGGCCAGCCGCCGTTCGATCCGCCGCCGATCCCCGGCCAGCCCGAGGCGCCCGTCTTCCGACGCTGAGCTCAGGCGGCGGCGCTGCCGCCGTCGTCGGTCTCGGCGGCGGCCGAGTCGGTGCTGCCGGCCGAGCAGTCGAGGAGGGCCGTGAACGGGTCGAGCGCCGACTGGTCGGCCTGGTGCTCGACCAGCCAGCTCGCCCACTCCTTGCCCACGGCGGCCTGCGCGTCGGCCTGGCGCTTGACGGACAGGCTGAGGCCGGTCAGCCGGCTGAGCAGGGTCGCCTTCCAGTTCGTGGCGACCTCCTCGTGCCGCGCCTCATGGGCGCGCAGGTCGCTGGTCATGCTCGCCCAGGCCTGCTTCATCGCCGGGTCCGTGGGTGACCAGCCGGGCATGTCCACGGTCGTCGACAGGCTGACGGTCGGCTTGGTGATGCTGACCGTCAGCGAAGCACCCTCGCCACTGAAGTTGAGATCGCCGCCCCAGCCGAAGGTCGGGCTGGTCAGCGCCCAA
>DATGGC010000030.1:0-1530 GCA_035308745.1 Candidatus Limnocylindrales bacterium
CCTCGGTGCCCGGCTCGTGATCTACGAGGGCGCGCCCGACTGGCCCGATCCAGGCCGCCTGTGGCAGCTCGTGGCGACCCATCGGATCACCCACATGGGCATCAGCCCGACCCTGATCCGGGCGCTCCGGGTCCACGGCGACGAGCCGGTCCTGGCCCACGACCGCTCGAGCCTGCGCATCCTGGGCTCGACCGGCGAACCCTGGAACCCCGACCCATGGCAGTGGCTCTTCAGCACGGTCGGCGAGGGCCGCTTGCCGATCGTCAACTACAGCGGCGGGACGGAGATCAGCGGGGGGATCGTCGGCTGCAACCTGCTCCGGCCGATCCGCTCGACCTCGTTCAACGGGCCGTGCATCGGGATGGCCGCCGACATCGTCGATGCCAGCGGCGCGCCGGTTCGCGGTTCCGTCGGCGAGCTTGCGATCCGCCGGCCGTGGCCGGGCATGACCCGCGGCTTCTGGGCCGAGCCGGACGACGAGCGCTACCTCGAGACCTACTGGCGCCGGATTCCCGGGCTGTGGCTCCACGGCGACTTCGCCGCGACCGATGCCGACGGCTACTGGTACATCCACGGCCGCTCCGACGACACGCTCAAGGTGGCCGGCAAGCGTGTTGGGCCGGCCGAGGTGGAGGCCTGCGCCGTGGCCCATCCCGCCGTGATGGCCGCCGCCGCGATCGGCGTGCCCGACGACCTGAAGGGCGAGGCGATCGTGGTCCTGTGCGTGCCGCGGCCCGGCGTCGCCTGGGATGCCGGGATTGCGCTGGAGGTCAGCCAGCGGGTCGTCGCCGAGCTCGGCAAGCCGGTCCGTCCCAAGGCGGTCGTGGCGGTCAGCGATCTGCCCCGCACCCGCAGTGGCAAGGTGATGCGTCGGGTGGCCCGGGCGGCCTACCTCGGGATCGACCCGGGCGACCTCTCGGCGCTCGAGAATCCGGCGGCCTTGGCCTCCATCGAGGCAGCCGGTCGAACCTAGTGGTTCAGGCCTCCGGCAGGACCTTGCCGGGGTTGAGGATGCCAAGCGGGTCGAGGGCGCTTTTGACCGCGCGCATCATCGCCACCGCACCGCTGCCGCGCTGGAGCTCGAGGTAGTCGCGGCGCGAGACGCCGATCCCGTGCTCGGCGGTGACCGTGCCGCCCAGCGCGATCGCCGCACGGTAGAGCGCGTCGGTCGCCAGGCCGAGCTTGGCCTCGCCGTCGGGGTCGTCGCGGTCGAGGATGATGTTCGGGTGGAGGTTGCCGTCGCCGACGTGGCCGAACGTCGCGATCAACAGGCCTTGCTCGGCCGCGATCCGCTCGATCTCCGCCAGGAGCTCAGGCACCCGTCCGCGAGGCACGCCGACATCTTCCATCCGGGCGACGCCGAGGCGCTCCATCGAGTTGAACGCCAGCCGACGGGCCTGGCGGAGCATGTCGGCCTCGGCCTGGTCGGCGGCCAGGATCGTCGACGCCGCACCGGCTCCGAGGCAGGCCGCCTCGGCGATCTCGAGCGCCCGGCTGGCGGCGCTTCCGGGCAGGTCAGACTCGATCATC
>DATGGC010000031.1:0-7338 GCA_035308745.1 Candidatus Limnocylindrales bacterium
GAAGCGCGGCCAACCCGGCTTCGGTCATGACAGTCAGCTCCGGCGTTGAACTCCGGACACCCGCTGGGAGCATTGACCTCTCACTGCGCTGGAGTGGGAGCAAACGACGGGACCTAACGTCAAACCGCCCCGTGGCTGGACCCGTCGGCCACACCATTCGTCTTCAATTTCCCGCCTGCGCCGTCGCCTGCGCCGTAGGTAGGGTTCGACCAGGCATCAGCTCTGGCTCGTGAGCATGGACCCGAGAACCCAGCGGGCAGGGGAGCGATCCGCGCGGGATCAGGTTTGGCTGGCGAGGAAGGATTCGAACCTTCGATCTCCTGATCCAG
The DNA here is from genome assembly GCA_035308745.1 of Candidatus Limnocylindrales bacterium. Lineage (GTDB taxonomy): Bacteria > Chloroflexota > Limnocylindria > Limnocylindrales > CSP1-4 > Palsa-1033. Next base: position 330 of record DATGGC010000031.1, read on the forward strand.
AGTCAGGCGCCTTACCGCTTGGCCACTCGCCAAAGAGCCGGTCGGGATGATACCCCAGACAGGAGCCGGGACCCGACCCGTGGGCGGCCCTTGCCAAAACTCTATCTAGTTCGAGCTTATGGCTGGGTTTCGAGGATTCAAAGCCGATTGGAGTCGCCCGGGCGGGCCGATCATGCACGATCGGCTCGGCCTGGGAGGGCCGGACGGTCCAGACTGGATCGGATCCGACCAGAAGCCCGGCTAAAGTCGAGATCTGTCAAGAAGCTGGCGGCCGCGGACCGACCCGGGCTCCAAAGTCGGCGGCGGCCGACCGACCCGGGATCCGTTTGTGACAGATTCCACCACCAGCCGCGCTACGGCCCGTCCGGTGGTCGGGAACGCCTCTGCCGGGCCCAAATCGACGTCGGCCACGCACGAGCCGCGGGCTTCTGGGCTCGGTTGGGCCGCGAATCTGGCCAAACCCGACCATAACGCGGCCGTGGGTGGAATCTGTCAAAACCCCTGCGCCCCGCCACAATCCGCTTGGCCGTGGCCGAGCCCTGGCCATCGCCCCAAACCGATTGACCACCCCTCGGCGCACCTTCTGCTAGCCTTCCGACCGTGACGACCCCTCCGCCGGGCACCCGATCGTCGACCCCTTCGGCCTGGCGGTCGCGCTACCTGCCGGCGATCCTCGATCTGATCGTGCCGGGCCTCGGGCACCTGGTCGCCGGACGGCGCAAGCTCGCCGCGATCTTCGGGATCCCGTTCCTCGCCCTGGTCCTGGTCGGCCTGCTGATCCTGGCCACGACATCGACCGGGCGCCTCGCGGCCGAGGCGGTCAACGTCTTCTGGCTGCTGCTCGGCGTCCAGGGCGTCGTCCTGGTATGGCGCCTGGCGGCCGCCGGAGCAAGCCTCCTGGCTCCCGGGCTGCCCCGGCTGCGTGTGCTGGACGTCGTTCCGATCGCCGTCCTCCTGGTCCTCTTCGCCGGACCGCAGGTCGTCCTGGGCTACATCACCAACGAGGCCCGCATCGCGTCGGACGACGTCTTCGTCGTCGACGCCGGGACGGGCAGCTGGACCCCGAGCGGCTCCATCGCCCCCGACCCGAGCGACTTCGCCACGGCCCCGCCGTCCGTCGAGCCGTCGGTCCTGCCCTCCGCCTCACCCAGCGGCGGTCCCCAGCGAATCAGCGTCCTGCTGTTGGGCATCGACTCGGGCGTCGGCCGGAGCACGGCCCTGACCGACACGATGATCGTCGCCTCATTGGACCCGGTGACCAAGACGGTGTCGATGGTCTCGGTCCCCCGGGACATGGTCAACGTGCCCCTGCCCGACGGCCGGATCTACAAGGAGAAGATCAACTCCCTGGACGCTTTCGCGCGGCACAACCCGAAGCAGTTCCCGGGCTCGAACGGGACCGGCCACGACGTCCTGATGGCGGCCCTGGGCACGCTCCTGAACATCAAGATCGACTACTACGCGGCGGTCAATCTGCAGGGCTTCGCCGACGTGGTGGACACCCTGGGTGGCGTCGACGTGAACGTCGCCCACGGCTTCTGCGACCCGACCTACGACCAGTACGGCTACACCAACGGCTTCTCGATCACCGCCGGCCGACACCACCTCAACGGCCTCCAGGCCCTGGCCTACGCCCGCGTTCGCAAGGCGGCCGGCGAGTCGGACTTCACCCGCGCCGCCCGCCAGCAGGAGCTCCTCAACGGGATCCGCGACCGGATCGTCAAGGGCGGCTTCCTCAAGGACCCGGTCGGGCTCCTTCGGGCGATCGGCCAGACCCTCAGCACCAACGTGCCCCGCTCGCTCCTGCCCGACCTGGCCGACGACATGGCCTCGATCGGCCGCGGCCAGACCTACCGGACGGTGATCGACCACCCCCTTGTCGCCCCGGGCTCCGACTATCGCGGCTCGATCCAGCTCCCGAACTACAAGCTGATCTCGCTGCTGGCGGCCCAGATGTTCCCGCCACCCGGGACCCTGCCGAACAAGCAGTTCGCGACGCCGCCGGCGCTGACCGGCGGTGGCGGAGGGTCGGGCGTCAGCAACTGCGCCCCGGCTGCCACCCCGACACCCAAGCCGACCCCCAAGCCCACCAAGTCCCCCAGCCCGAGTCCGTCTCCAGACGCGACCGCCAGCCCGACCGAAGAGCCGACCCCGTCGCCGACCGCGCCCTGAACGAGCCACTCAGCCCAGGCTGAGGGCCTCGCCCAGGACGGCGCCGAGCTGATCCCATTCGACCAGGAACGCGTCGTGGCCCTTGGTCGAGGCGAGCTCGCGGTAGGTGCCCTGGACCCCGGCGTCCTGCGCGTCTCGGACCAGTGACTGGACCTGGGCCGGCCCATACAGGATGTCGCCGCTGATCCCCAGGCCGATCAGCCGGGTGCCGGCGCCGGCCAGCCCCCGGAACGCCGCGACGATCCCGCCACGGCCCCGGCCGACATCGTGGAGGTCCATCGCCCGGACGAGGATCCGATACGTGTCAGGGTCGAAGCGCTCGACCAGCTTGCGGCCCTGGTAGTCGAGGTAGCTGGCGATCGACAGCCGGCCGTCGGCTTCCTGCCGCCGCCCGAACCGGCCGTCGAAGTCGGCCTCGCTGCGATAGGTGGTCATCGCCAGCTGCCGGGCGAGGGCCAGGCCGTGCTCGCCGAGCGACTCGATCATCTCGAGCTGGATGGCGTTCCAGGCCATCGCCAGGGCACCTGTTGCTGCCGGGCCGGCCATCGGGACCACAGTCCGGACAGCCGACGGACGCTCGAGGCTGACCTCCAGGGCGACCATCCCGCCCAGCGAGCCGCCAGTGACGACCGCCAGCTCGGTGATCCCGAGGGCGTCGAGCAGCCGCCACTGGGCACGTGCCTGGTCGCGGGTGGAGACCTCGGGGAAGACGGAGCCGAACGGCACGCCGGTCCGCCGGTCGAGCGAGGTCGGCCCGGTCGTGCCGTAGCAGCCGCCCAGCAGGTTGGCGCACAGCACCCCGACCCGGTTGGTGTCGAGGGCCCGCCCGGGTCCGATGAGCGGCGACCACCAGTCGCCGGCGGCATCGGCCGAGCCGGTCAGGGCATGGATCGCCAGGACCTGGGGGGCCGCGTCGGGCCCCGGCCCGTCGTGCCGGTAGGCGACGGTCAGGTCGTCGAGGATGATGCCTGATTCGAGCTCGAACGGGCCGGTCGAGAGCGACTCGAGCCGGCCCGTCCCGAGGGCCGGTGGGGACGTTGCCGTCCCCACCGAGGAAGAGCCCCCGGGCTGGGCGTTCGGGCCAGCAGCTGGCCCGCTGGTCACGCGCCGGCGCCGGCGAGCTCTGCCGCGCCGGTCGTGATCGGGCTGCCCGTCGCCGCGGCCAGGGCCTGATCGAGGTCGGCGATCAGGTCGTCGACATTCTCCAGCCCGACCGACAGCCGCACGAGGTCGTCGGTCACGCCGGTCTGGAACTGGTCCTCGACGCTCAGCTGGGAGTGGGTCGTCGACGCTGGATGGATGATCAGCGACTTGGCGTCACCGACGTTGGCCAGCAGGCTGAAGATGTTGACCGCGTCGATCAGCTTCTGGCCGGCTTCAACGCCGCCCTTCACGCCGAAGGTCACGATCCCGCCGAAGCCGCCCTTGAGGTACTTGACCGCCTGCTTGTGGGCGGCATGCGAGGGCAGGCCCGGATAGCTGACCCAGGTCACCGACGGATGGCGCTCCAGCCAGCGGGCGACCGCGAGCGCGTTCTCGCTGTGACGCTGGATCCGGACGGGCAGGGTCTCGAGGCCCTGGATGAACAGCCAGGCGTTGAACGGGCTGAGGGCCGGCCCGATGTCGCGCAGGCCCTGGACGCGGAGCTTGAGGATGAACGCGAGCGGCCCGAAGGCGCTCGTGTAGCTGATCCCGTGGTAGCTCGGGTCCGGGTCGACGAAGTCCTCCTTGAAGCGTGGCGAGGCCGCCCAGTCAAAGGTGCCGCCGTCGACGACGACGCCGCCGATCGAGGTGCCGTGGCCACCGATCCACTTCGTCGCCGAGTGGATGACGATGTCGGCGCCGTGGGCGATCGGCTGGGTCAGCAGCGGGGCAAAGGTGTTGTCGACGATGAGCGGCACACCGTGGGCATGGGCAACATCGGCGATCGCGGCGATGTCGTGGACGTCGAGGCGGGGATTGCCGATCGTTTCAATGAACACGGCCTTGGTCCGCTCGTTGATCGCCTGGGCGAACGTCTCCGGCCGGGTCCCATCGACGAAGGTGGTCGTGATCCCGATCTTGGGCAGGGTGTACTGGAACAGGTTCCAGGTCCCGCCGTACAGGCTGGAGCTGGACACGATGTTGTCGCCGGTCCGGGCCAGGTTCAGGATCGCCAGCGTCTCGGCCGCCTGGCCCGAGGCCAGGCCGAGGGCGCCAACGCCGCCTTCGAGGGCCGCGACCCGCTGCTCAAAGACATCGGTCGTCGGATTCATGATCCGGGTGTAGATGTTGCCGAACTCCTGGAGGCCGAAGAGCCGGGCGGCGTGGGCCGCGTCGTTGAAGACGTAGCTGGTCGTGGCGTAGATCGGGACGGCCCGGGCGTTGGTCGTCGGATCCGGCTTCTGGCCCGCGTGCAGGGCAAGGGTCTCGGGGTGGAGCTTGGGCTGGTCGCTGTCTGCCATCGGAACTCTCCTGTGCGCTTGGTTCGTTGCCTTGGTGACTGGGGAAAAAGAAAAGACCGCAGATCCTTCCTGGATCTACGGCCCCGGGACCGATCTGCGGTCCCGCTCCCTGATGTTCAGGCTGTGCGTGACCTCAGACCCCATCCTCCACACGGCGGGGCCGCCAGGGCATACACATCGACATGGGGGCGGGGTACGGCTTCACGTCCCGAATCCTGCGGGAGGCGGCCGGGATCGTCAATCCCAGAGCCCCGCCTAGGAGGTTCGAGCCTCCAGGCCCGGCCGTAGAATCCCGCGGTGAGCGAGTTGCCCGCCGAGTTCCAGGCCTTCGTCGCGGAAGCGATCGGCGAGCGGGTGGAGCGCGGCGTCCGCCGTCTGCCGATCGCCGATCTGCCGCCCGGGGACGTGACGGTCCGGGTGGCCTGGTCGAGCGTCAACTACAAGGACGCCCTGGCCACGATCCCCAAGGGCCGCGTGGCACGGATGAATCCCCTGATCCCGGGGATCGACCTGGCCGGCGAGGTGGTGGCCAGCGATGACCCGTCGATCGAGGTCGGCAGCCCGGTCCTGGCCCACGGCTACGACCTGGGCGTCTCCCGGCAGGGTGGCTACGCCGAGTACAACCGCTTGCCGGCCGGCTGGATCGTGCCGATGCCCGAGGGCCTGTCGGAACGCGAGGCGATGGCGATCGGGACGGCTGGCTTCACCGCCGCCCTGTCGGTGGCGCGCCTCGAGGCACGCGGCCTGGCGCCCGCGAACGGACCGGTGCTCGTCACCGGGGCCTCCGGCGGGGTGGGCCGCCATGCCGTCGCGATCCTGCTCGAACGCGGCTACGAGACCTGGGCGTCGACTGGCAAGTCGAGCGTCCACGACGACCTGCTCGGCCTGGGAGTCAGCGGGATCCTGTCGCGCGAGGAGGTGGTCGCGGACAGCGCGCGGCCGCTCGAATCCGAGCGCTGGGCGGCGGCCGTCGACTGCGTCGGCGGCGCGACCCTGCCGTACCTGCTGCGGACCCTGCGCTATGGCGGCGCCGTCGCGGCCTCGGGCAACACCGGTGGGGCGTCGTTCTCGACGACCGTCTTCCCGTTCATCCTGCGAGGTGTCGCGCTCCTTGGGGTTGACTCGGCGGCCGTGCCGATCGACGAGCGCCGGGCCCTCTGGGAGCGGCTCGCATCCGACCTTCGCCCGCGGGCCTTGGGCGAGCGGCTGACCGAGGTCAGCCTCGAGGACCTGCCGGGTGCCCTCGACGCGATCCTCGCCGGGCAGGCGCACGGCCGCTGGGTCGTCCGTGTCGGGCGAGGATCGCGATGAAGATGATCGCGATGAAGGAGGGATGAACCGGCGATGAGCGCGCCCGAACCGATCACGGCGCGCGACGGCGAGACGCTGGCCGTCCGCCATTGGCCGGCCACGTCGGCCCAATCGGAGACGCCCCGGGCCAGCCTGTTGATCATCCCTGGGCTGGGTGAGCATGGCGGTCGCTACGAGCGGGCGGCCGGGATCCTGGCCTCGAGCGGGCTCGACACGTGGGCCCTCGACTTGCGCGGCTTCGGCGCTTCGGGCGGCCGGCGGGCCTATGTCGAGCGGCTGGACGTGTGGCTCGACGACGTTGCCGATCGGCTAGCGGGGCTCCGCGAGCTCGGCTGGCCCGTCGTCCTGCTTGGTCATTCGATGGGCGGCCTGGTCTGTGCCGCCTATGCCGAGAGCGATCGGCCCCAACCCGATCTGCTGGTCCTGAGCGCGCCGGCGATCGCCGGCAACGTGCCGGCCTGGAAGCAGGTCCTCGCCCGGATCCTCGGCAACGTGACCCCGAGCCTCGCCGTCAAGAACGCGATCGACGGCTCGATCCTGTCTCGCGACCCGGCAGTCGGCGTCGACTATGTTGCGGATCCGCTCAACGTCCACACCACGACCGCCCGCCTTGGGGCCGTTCTGCTGAACGCCCAGGCTCCGACGATCGCTGCGATCGGCCGGATCCGGGTGCCGACGCTGGTGATCCACGGCGGCGCCGACCATCTCGTGCCGACGGCTTCATCGGAGGTGTTCGAGGGCCGGCCAGGGGTCGAGCGCCGGCTCTACCCGGGCCTCGCCCACGAGACATTCAACGAGCCCGAGGGTCCTCAGGTCGTGGCCGATGTCGCGGCCTGGATCGAGGCGCACCTGCCCACCGGCTGACGGGCACCGGCCGAATCAGTCCAGCTCGCCCCGCAGCTGGGCGAGCCCGCGCTCGATCGTCTCCTTCGACACGTCGGCCGGCCAGGGACCTGCGGCCACCGCAGCGGCCAGACCCAGCTCCCCGGCATGGACCCGACGGGCGAGGCCGGCGATTGCCTCGAGGTCAGCCAGGGATCGCTCGACGAAGGCCCGGTCGCCGACCGCACCGTGGCCCGGGA
>DATGGC010000032.1:0-7113 GCA_035308745.1 Candidatus Limnocylindrales bacterium
GTCGCAGTCCAGGACGATGAAGTTCGCCGGTTTGCCCTCCTCCAATCCGTACTCGACCTCGGCCGCCCGGGCGGCGTTGGTGGTTACCATCTCGTAGGCCCGGAAGAGCTCCGTCCGGCCGGTCATCTGGCCGACATGGACGAGCATCGAGAGCGCGTCCAGCATGGACCCCCGGCCGAGCGGATACCACGGGTCCATGATCGAATCGTGGCCGCAGGCGACGTTCACCCCAGCCGCGTCGAGCTCCTTCACGCGGGTCATCCCGCGCCGCTTGGGATAGCTGTCGAAGCGGCCCTGGAGGGCGACGTTGTCGAGCGGATTGGCCACGATCGTGACTCCCGCCCGCTTCAGGATCTGGAGCAGCTTGAAGGCATAGGCGTCGTTGTACGAGCCCATCGCCGTGGCGTGCCCGGCGACGACCCGGCCCTGCATCCCGCTGCGCATCGTGTCCGCCGCGACCACCTCGAGGAAGCGCGACTGGTCGTCATCGGTCTCGTCGCAGTGGAGGTCGATGCCCTTGCCCGTCTCGGCCGCCAGCTCGAACAGGAAGTGGACCTCCTCGACGCCATCGTCGCGGGTCCACTCGTAGTGCGGGATGCCCCCGATCACGTCGCAGCCCAGGCGCATCGCCTCGCGCATCAGCTCCTTGCCATTGGGGAACGACAGGATGCCGTCCTGGGGAAAGGCGATCAGGCGCAGGTCGACGAGGTCGCGCAGCTCGGACCGCAGCTCCAGGAGCGCCTTGAGCGCGATGAGGTTCGGGTCGCAGACATCGACGTGGGACCGGATCAGCCCGGTGCCCTGGGCGACCTCCCACAGGATCGCCTGGCGGGCACGCCGCTTGACGTCGTCGTGGGTCAGCGTCTGCTTGCGGTCGGCCCAGGTCAGGATCCCCTCGATCAGGGTCCCCGTCTCGTTGTGGCGGGGTTCACCGACGGTCAGCACGGCGTCGAGGTGGACGTGGGGATCGACGAGCGGCGGCGACAGCAGGCGACCGCCGGCATCGAGCTCGCGGGCCCCGTTGGCGGCCAGCTCCCCGCGGGGCCGGATCGCGGCGATCCGATCGGCGCTGACCCCGACGTCGACGGGCTCCGGCCGGCTGCCACGGGTCGGGTGGAGCCGGGCATCGCGAATCAGCAGATCCAACGCCGCGCGCTCCCTCCGAAGCCTGCTTTGACGTGGTTCCCGTCGTTAACGGATTGGGGCAGTGTCGGGCCGGCCGACCCGCGCGTCAAGGTGAATCCGGGCCTCCCCCGGTTGCCGGTCGGGGTCAGAACTGGTTGGCGATCGCCTCGAGCGTGGCGGCGGTGGACGCCGGCAGGCCGCCCGTATCCGGGCCGTTGACCGGGCAGGGCCCAAAGACCCGGGTGTACAGGGCGCAGGCGGCCAGGAACGTCCCGGCCGGGGTCGGATGGCTGCCGTCCGACTGCCACAGGACGATGCCTGGATCGGCGGCCACGACCGCCTGCCAGGCCTGGCCGCCGGGGACCACGCCAACCTGGAGCTGGCCGGCGAGGGTCCCGTACGCGTCGTCGATCGCGGCCTGCATCGTGGTGTAGGTCAGGCCGTCGTCGGGCCAGCCCGCCTGGTGGGCCCAGGTCTCGAGCAGGAGCGGGGTGGCGCCCGTGGCCCGGACCGCGCGCACCAGCGAACGGGCGGCCGGGTACATCTCGCTCTGGCGGAGCGACTCGACTGCCGGGATCTCGCTCTGCTCCTGGAGCACGACGAACTGCCAGCGGCTGGCGCTGATCGCGTTCGCATCGTCGCTCGAGGCCGCGTGCTGGGCGAGCGTCTCGCCGCCCTCGGCGACCATGCCGGTCTCGACGTTCTTGCCGGCCGAGCGGGCCAGGTCCCGGAAGACGGTCGGCAGGTCATTCACGAACGTGTAGCTGTTGCCCACGAACAGGATCCGGACGCAGGTCGAGCGCGAGAGCGGATTGCAGCCCGAGCTGACCGCCCGGACCAGGCCGAAGGCGCCCAGGGCCACGAGGACCCCCAGGCACAGGACCAGCAGGTGCGGGACGAAGTGGCGCATCACTGCCAGCGTCGCCCGCACCGGTCGTCGGCGGCCATCACCCGAAAGTGCCGCCGGCACGTGGCACCCGGAAACGGAAGCCCCGCCGGCAGAGGGGGGATTCTGCGGGCGGGGGCGGAAGTATTCGCTCCCACCCGCGTCCGGCGGTATCGGGCAATGTCCGTAGTTGGTCTTCGCGGGCACCGTCGTCGTCGCTTGGCGCCGTCCCCGGCCGCGGCCTGCTCTATGCTCGTCGCCAATCCGGGCTGGCCCCGGCCCGGTTCGGGGAACTAGCAGCGTGCGGCGCTTACTCGTCCTGATCTCGGTCGCGTTCTTGGCCGGCTGCTCCACGGGCGCCAGCAGCACGGGCAGCCCGACGGGCCTTGCCTCCGCCGTGCCGGGCTCGGCCGGGCCAACGTCGGCGTCGGTTGCCCCCAGCGCCGGGCCCGTCGGACCGGCGAGCTCGCCAGGGACGCTCAGCTTCAGCGGCTCGACGAATCAGAAGACGCGGCTGTTCACCGAGGATGGCGCCCTGCAGATCAGCTACAAGATCACCTCGCACGCGAGCTTCGTGATCGACCTCGATCAGCCCGATGGGACGAACGTGGCGTCGGTGGCCAACCTGGTCGGTTCGGCCAAGATCACGACCTGGGATTACGGCAGCGCCGGGGCCGTCTACCTCGACGTCATCGCCCACGGCCCCTGGACGATCACCGTCAATCAGCTGGCCCAACCCTCCGCCCTGGCCGTTCCCGTCAAGTTCAGTGGGGTGACCGAGGTCACCACTCCGACCGTGACCTTCCTGGGCGGCGAGACGATCACCTGGACCTACAAGGGCGCGGGCTCGTTCATCCTCGACCTGATCTCCGCGAGCGATGGCACGACGGTCCAGAACCTGGTGACGACCACCGGTCCCGGCGAGGACAACACCGTTCCGTATACCACCGGTGCCCTGGCCCTGCGGGTCACGGCCACGGGCAGCTGGACGGTCTCGATCACCCAATAGGCGTCGCGCCCGCCCGGGCCCGGACGCAGGCCACGATGATGTCCGCGATGACCGACAACGCGATGTTCCTCCTGCCGGCGCTCCGCCGGGCGCGGGACCTCATCGATCGCGACTTCGCCGAGCCGCTCGACCTCGACGCAATGGCGGCTGTCGCGGGCTACTCCCGGTTCCACTTCGCGCGCGCGTTCGCCGCGGCCTACGGCGAGACGCCCCGGGCGTACCTGACCCGGCGCAGGATCGAGCGGGCCAAGACGCTCTTGCGGAACGCGAACCTGTCGGTGACCGAGATCTGCCTGCTCGTCGGCTTCGCCAGCCTGGGCTCATTCGGCACCCGCTTCCGCGAGCTCGTGGGATCCTCGCCGAGCGCGTATCGCGAGCACAGCGTCGCCCGGACCGGCGTCCCCCCGATCCCGGGTTGCGTGGTCCTGATGTGGACGCGGCCGCGGCCCGAACCTCAGCAATCGGGAAGAAGCACCACCGGCCGCAACCCGGCTACGGTGCTCGTTGAACCGCAGCCAAAGGAGCACCGATGATCAGCCGCCTCAACCACGTCAGCGTGTTCGTGCTCGACCAGGATCGCGCCAAGACCTTCTACACCCAGAGCCTGGGGTTCGAGCTGCGCAGCGATGCGATGCTCGACGGGTTCCGCTGGCTGACCGTCGGGCCACCGGACCAGAAAGACCTGAACATCCTTCTCGCCTACCCCGCCCCGCCGATGTTCAGCCCGGGGGACGCCGAGGCGGTCCGGGCGCTGGTCGCCAAGGGCGCGCTCGGCGGCGGCGTGTTCGAGACCGCCGACTGCCGGCAGACCTTCGAGGAGCTCTCGGCGCGGGGCGTCACCTTCCTGCAGGAACCGGCCGAGCGGCCGTACGGGATCGAGGCGCTGTTCCGGGACGACTCCGGCAACTGGTTCAGCCTGACCCAGCCGAAGTGGCTGGGCTAGGCCAGGAATCAGCGAGGCCCTCGGCGCACCGCCGAGGGCCTCGTCTGTACTCTGAGTCGGAGTCCGAGCGGAGCGACTACCAGCCGATCTGGAAGAGACTGGCCAGAGCCAGCGCCGGGACGAACTTGGCGGCATCGACCGTGCCCACGCCGGTCGCCAGGTCGTAGCCTTCCCGGCCCGGCGATAGGGGTCTGCAACGGCTCGTGCCGATCCAGGCCTTGGAACGTTAGGCCGAGCCGCCCAGCCTTTGACCATGCGCGTCGAGCGGCCCAAGCTCCTGTTCAATCCCCACGACGACCCGGCGCTCCGGCGCGCCGCCGAGGGCCTGCTCGACGAGGGCATCCATTCCATCCCCGACTTTGTCCGCCGCCTCCGCTCCGCGTACCCGAAGCTGATGGTCAGCCGGCGTGATCTGACGGGTGAGCGGGATCCCGTGTGGTACGTCTACCGCGAGGGCCACTGGGTCAGCGATCGGAGCCGTCCCGCTTGAGGGAACCGCGACCGACGGCCGTCGCGAGGGCCCGTTCGTACTCGGCCCACAGCTGGTCAGCGCCGTTCAGCCGCTCGGTTGCCTCGGATGAGCCCGGTGGCACCGCTCGAGAACGTCGCTCCGCCCGCTGCCACGAAGTGAACAGGCGCTCCACCATGAGTCGATCGCGCTCGGCCGATGTCATCGCGTCAGTCGCGCCCAAACGCCCAGATCGCCCACACGACGACCACCACGGCCAGGGCCACGTCGTACAGGATGAGCGGAACCGAGAGCACCGCGAAGACGACTGAGAGGAGGAGGCAGCCGGCGATCCCGACGATGACTCGGAGCACGATCGCCTGAGCCTTCACGACTCCGCCTCTCTGGTGGATGAGGCCCACGGCACGAGCCAACGAGCGAATTGCGGGATGCTGGTCTACCTGGCTGGACATGGCGGGGCCTCGACTCCGGTTCGGGCCCTCGGACTGACGAGGAGCCCATCGATGGTCGTGGGAGGGGATGAGCGCAACCTGAGACGGGACGCACGACGTCGAAGACCGCGCCTCGACCACGACCTCCGATCGGCGTCCGGCCCACGAGTGAACCAGTGGACTAACGGCGGGAGCGGCCGATCGTTACGCACAGCGGGCTGCCGTGACAGGTTGGGCGGCTCAGTCGTCTAGAGCTCGATGATCCGCAGGCCCAGAACGCTCGATTGGCTGATCCCGCTGCTCGTCGTGATCGCCCTGGGCGTCCTCGCCTACGGCATCCTGATCGTGGCCGCGATGACCCTGATGCTCATTCCAGCGGGCGACTGACGTCCCACCCGCAAAGGGGGGATTCGCGGGTGGGACCCTGAGAGTTTCGGGCCTTCCGAGCCCGATACCTAGTTAGGTTTTCTCAGCATTCGCGCCGGACGCGACGCCGCAGGTAGGTTCGGAGATACGCCAGGAATCAGGAAGGCCCTCGGATCGCGCCGGGGGCCTCGTTCAGCGTAGGTTGATGGTCGGGGCGGAGCGATTCGAACGCTCGGCCTCCTGAACCCCATTCAGGTGCGCTACCAGGCTGCGCCACGCCCCGACAGGTCCGAGTCTAGCACCGCTCGACCTCGACCCAGCCGGCTGGACGGCCCCGTACGAAATCGTGGCGCCCGCGCGCACCGGATCAGCGGCCTGGTCCACTCCCCCGTTTCGCGCCGACCGCGGCCTTCGAGGATTTGGCGGCGGGACGCGGTCCGGGTCCCTTGCTGACCGGGCCCCGGCCCCCGGATGACTTCCGGCCGCGGCCGCTGCGGCGGGGCAGCTCGATGGCGCTCCGCTCGCGGAAGAAGATCCGGATGGGCGTGCCGTCGAAGCCGTACGCCTCGCGGATCTGGTTCTCCAGGTAGCGCTGGTAGCTGAAGTGGACGCTGCCGGCGTCCTTGGCGAAGAAGACGAACGTCGGCGGCGCGACCGCCACCTGGGTCGCGTAGAAGATCTTCGGGCGGCGGCCCTTGACCAGCGACGGCGACTGGCGCCGGATCGCCTCGGCGACGAGCCGGTTCAGCTCCCCGGTCCCGATCCGGCGTCGGCGCTCGCCCCAGATGTCGACGGCCGCCTCGAGCACCCGGCCGACGCGCTGGCCGGTCTTGGCGCTGATCGAGATCACCGGCGCAAGGTCGATGAACGGCGCCTCGCGGCGCAGCGAGATCACGTACTGGTCGAAGGTCTTGTCGGTCTTCTCGGTCAGCAGGTCCCACTTGTTGACGGCGATGACCAGGCCCTTGCCTTCCTCGACGACATAACCGGCCACATGGGCGTCCTGGGCAGTCAGCCCGTCGAGGGCATCGATCACCACGATCGCGACATCGGCCCGCGAGATGGCCTTCATCGAGCGCAGCGCGGCGTAGCGCTCGGCGGCCGGCCCGTTGGCGACCTTGCCCCGCCGCCGGATTCCGGCCGTGTCGATCAGGACGACCTCGCTCCGGCCGTAGGCCACGATCGTGTCGATCGCGTCGCGGGTCGTGCCCGGGATGTCGCTGACGATCACCCGCTCCTCGCCCAGCAGGGCATTGACCAGGCTCGACTTGCCGACGTTGGGGCGGCCGACGATGGCGATCGCCACCGGCTGGTCGGAATCGGCGGCCATCGCGGCGTCCCAGCGGGCGGCCTCCGGATCGGGCGTCCGGTCGACATCTTCGTCGTCGTCGTCGAGGTCCGAGTCGTCGCCCAGCGCCGGACCCTTGGTGATGTCGGGCAGGATGAAGCCGGCCGCGACGTCGCGCTCCCATTCCTCGGCCTCGACCTCGCGCGCCTTGCGGGCCACTTCCTCAGGCGTCTCGGGCGGCAGGGCCCACACGATCGCGTCGAGCAGGTCGCCGGTGCCCCGGCCATGGGCGGCGCTGATCGCGAACATCTCGTCCCAGCCCAGGATGTGGAACTCGGCGGCTTCCAGGTCGCGCTTCTCGTTATCGGCCTTGTTGACCGCCACGAGGATCGGCGAGGTCGCTCGGCGAAGGAGGGCTGCGGCCTCGAGGTCGGCGGGCGTCGGGCCGGTCGCGGCGTCGACGACCAGGACGATCACGTCGGCCTCGTTGATCGCCAGGCGGGCCTGCTCCTGGACCCGCTCCTCGATCGGGTCATTGGGATCGATCTCCAGGCCGCCGGTGTCGACCACCACGAAGCGCCGCCCGTTCCAGTCGG
>DATGGC010000033.1:0-11505 GCA_035308745.1 Candidatus Limnocylindrales bacterium
GGGATCGCGTTGCTCCGGGCCGCGCTCGACGCCGAGAACGCCGCCGGACGCCAACCAACCAGCTCTCGACCCCCACAGACCGCGCGCCAGGAGGCTGCCCGATGACCCCAACCCAGCTCCGCTTCAACGAGACACCCGACCCGACGATCGAGGATGCCCTCGACCAGCTCGGGGTCGAGGCACCAACGGGGCTCGTCGATCGAACGCTCGTCGCCGTCGGTCTGGCCGAGGCCTATGCCCCGATCGAGACCGTGATCGGCACGATCTGGGTCGCCTTCAACGGCCTGGGCGTGAGCGCCGTCGAGTCGGCCGCCTCGAGTGGCGCATTCGAGGCGCGCATGCAGGCGGAGCATGGCCGACCCGCTCATCGCCTCGACGCCCTTCCGCCCCGCCTGGCGAGCGCGATCCAGCGCCGCCTGGCCGGTGATCGGCGGGTCAACGTCCCGCTGGACTTGCGTGGCCACTCGAGCTTCGAGACCGACGTCTGGATGAAGGCCCTCGAGATCCCCCGGGGCGAGGTCCGGCCGTACGGCTGGATCGCCTCGGAGATCGGCCGGCCGAAGGCCGTCCGGGCCGTCGGCACGGCACTCGGCCACAACCCGGTGCCCTTGATCGTGCCCTGCCATCGCGTCGTTCGCAGCGACGGGATGCTCGGCCAGTACTCGCTCGGGGGCCCGGCGAACAAGCGTGCGCTCCTGACCTCGGAGGGCCTCGATCCGGAGGGGCTGGAGGGCCTGGCCCGGGCCGGCATCCGCTACATCGGCTCGGACACGACCCACGTCTACTGCCTGCCGACTTGCCATAACGCGAAGCGGATCACCGATCGCCACCGGGTCCTGTTCCGCTCCGCCGCGGCCGGCGTCTCAGCCGGCTATCGAGCCTGCAGCCACTGCCGGCCGGTCGCGGTCGCCGCCTGAGCGCCTGACACCGCGGCGATGACGCAGGCGGGCGCACGGCCCACGAGCCGCTGGATGTATGCTCCACACTTGGACCAGCCGACTCAGCCAAGTACTGTGACCGGCGCCGACGGCCGCGTGAGCGCGACGGCGAGTCCCGTCGCGCTGTGGGCCGGCCTGCTTGTCATCTACTTCGTGTGGGGCTCGACCTACATCGGCATTCGCCTGGCCGACGAGTCGATCCCGCCGTTCCTGATGGCCGGCGTGCGCTTCCTGCTGGCGGGGCTCGTGCTCCTGGCCTGGGAGTACTTCGCGATCCGGCGCATCCCGCACGAAGCGCACTCGAGTGCCGGCGGCGATCGGAACGAGCACGGCTACCTTCCGTCCCGGCGCCAGGTGCGCGACTCAGCGATCGTCGGCGGTGCCCTGCTGCTCGGCGGGATGGGTCTCGTCGCCCTTGGCGAGAAGACCGTCCCGGCCGGCGTCGCGGCCTTCCAGATCGCGCTCCTGCCGGTCTGGATCGCCGTCCTCGGCCGGATCTTCTTCGGCGAGCGGCTGCCGCGGATGGTCATCGTGGGCATCCTCGTCGGCCTGATCGGGGTGGCGATCCTGGTCGATCCGCTGGGCAGCAGCGGGCCGGCCTTCGACGGCTTCGGTCTCTTCGTCCTGCTCTGCTCGCCGATCTGCTGGGCCTCGGGCTCCCTCTACTCAAGCCACAAGGCCGTCCTGCCCCGCCGGCCGTTGACCGCCACCGGCCTCCAGATGGTCTGCGGCGGAGCGCTCCTGCTGATCGCAGCGCTGGCCACGGGCGAGTTCGCCAGCTTCGACATCGCTGCCGTCACCGGCCGGTCATGGCTGGGCCTGGTCTACCTGACGTCGGTCGGCAGCCTGGTCGGCTTCACGACGTACGTCTGGCTGCTGCGGGTCGCGCCGCTGCCCAAGGTCGCGACCTACGCCTATGTCAACCCGATCGTCGCCTTCATCCTGGCCGGCCTGCTGCTGGGCGAGACGATCGAGCCGCGCACGGCGCTGGCCGGGGCCGTCATCGTCATCGGGGTCGCCCTGATCGTGACCGCCCGCGGCCGGAGCCGGACCAGCGGGCACGAAGCTGCAGGTGCTGCCCAGGGTCGTGCCGCCGAACCTGCCGAGATCGGCTCCGCCTAGCTCGGCGAGGCCTCGCCGACCACGGTTCGGGCGACGCGCCGGGCGAGGGCCATCACCGTCAGCATCGGATTCGCGCCGAGGGCCGTCGGGAAGAGCGACGCGTCGGCGACGTACAGCCCGCCCACGACCTGGTTCGTCGTGCCGCTCCGGACCCGGCCGCCCGGATCGCACGGGTGGAGCCGGGGATCAGCTCCGAGGCGGACCGTGCCCATCTGGTGGGCCGAGAAGATCGAGCCTCGGTTCGGGGCGAAATCGAACGCGTTGAGCCGCTCCTCGTAGGTCGCGAATGAACGCCCTTCGCCGGCCGGCCCGAAGACCTGCGGCCCGTGCCAGACCGGCGGCGTACCCATCGCCACGATCTCCAGGGCTCCCGCCGCCCGGCTCATCCGGGCCATCTGGACGAGCGCATGGCGGAGCGTGGCGACGCCCGTGGCATCCAGCCGGTAGTCGACCCGGACGGAGCCCGAACGGGTGATGGTGACCCGCCCGTCCCCGCCGTCCCGGGTGATGGCGATCAGGGGCGCAAAGTTGCCGATCCGGGTCATCAGGCTCGAGTGGGCGTCGGCGCCTTCCCACGAGAAGGCCAGGGCGATCAAGCCGGGATGGCCGGGCGCCGATTCGATCACGTAGCCGTTGCGACCCGACTCGCCGGCCATGAACGCGGTCGAGCGGGCCGCCTGCATCACCCCGCTCCACATATCGATCGGCTGGGCGAAGCGGCCGGCGACCAGGGGCACCGGATGGAGGCGCAGGTTGCGCCCGATCGCCGGGTGGCGGATCCCGCTGCGAATCAGGATCGCCGGGCTGCGCAGGGCACCGGCGGCAACCACGACCTGCCGGGCGCGCACCGTGAGCCGACGCGCCGTCGTCGCTCCGCCGCCGGCCGGCTCCTCGGTCAGGGTCGCCTCGACACCGACCGCCCGGCCACCCTCGAGCAGGACTCGCTCGACCCGCGCCCCGGCCACCAGCCGCGCGCCGCGCAGCGTGGCGTCGGCGAGGTGCGCCCGGAGTCCGGAACCCTTGGTGCCGGCCCGGCAGCCGAACGGGCACGACCCGCAGCTGGTGCAGCTCACGGCGTTTCGCTCGGTGGGCGCGGCCTCGATCCCCAGGGCCTGTGCGCCCGCGACGAGCGCCGCGTCCTTGGCCGGCAGCGCCGGTGACGGCGTGACGCCGAGCTCGCTCCGGATCGCGGCGTAGTCCGCGTCGCCCTGGGGCCCATCGAAGCCGGCGACGCCGTGCTCATCGGCCCACTCCCGGCGGACCTCGTCCGGGGCCGCGAGGCAGGTCATCCAGTTGACGGTCGTGCCGCCGCCAACGACGGAGCCGGCGAGGATCGAAACCGAGCCGTCCCAGGTCGAGGCGAGGCCATGGTCGAGGTAGAGCCGGTCGAAGGCAGCCATCTCGTCGGCCGGCATCGCCGGCTCGGGCACGAACGCGCCGGCCTCGAGGATCAGCACCGCCCGGCCGGCCGCGGCCAGCTCTCGGGCGACCACGCCCGCGCCGGCCCCGGAGCCGACCACGACCACGTCGGCTTCGAGGCTGACGTCGTCGCTGCCCGGCGGTGGGCTGAGCGGCTCGATCGGCGTCGGCTGGCTGGTCAGCGGCGCGACATCGGGCCGGTAGCCGATCCGGGCCCATTTCGGGTTGGTGATGCCGGGCTCGCCCGGATCGGCGTAGGCCAGGAAGCAGAGCAGCTTGCGCAGGGCCTGGTAGGCGCTCCGCCGCTGGGCGAAGCGCGACGTGCTCCAGGCCAGCAGGTAGCGCTCGCGGGCAGCCTGGTCCAGGTCCCGAAAGCGGGCCGGGCCTGCGCCCAGGCCCAGGTTGACCAGGGGCTGCTCGAACAGGCGCAGGACCAGCCGCAATTGGCGGACCTGCTCCGGGTCGGCGGCCAGGTCCAGGACTGCCGAGGCGAGGCTGGCCCGGCGCGTCGCCGCGCCGCGGACAAACGTCTCAGCCACCGCCGCGAGCGTCGCCAGCTCCTCGGCCGACCACGTCCCGGCCGAAGGGGCCGGCGACGTCGGGGCCGCCTGGCTCATGCCCGCGAGGACGCCGGGGTGGGGCGCTCGAAGCCCTGCGCCGGCCACGGCTCGCAGCGCAGCGGCCGGTCCTCGCGATAGCCCAGGGCGTAGTCGGCCTGGATCAGGGTGTGGAGCTGGCTCGTACCTTCGTAGATCACGGCCGCCTTCGAGTTGCGCAAGTAGCGCTCGACCGGGAACTCGTTCGAATAGCCGTTCGCACCGTGGACCTGGATCGCGTCGAGCGCGGCCTGGACCGAGTGTTCGGTCGCGTGCCACTTGGCCAGGCTGGTCTCGCGGGTGTTGCGCAGGCCCTGGTTCTTGAGCCAGCCGGCGCGCCAAACCAGGAGCCGTCCGATCTCGGTCCCGGCGGCCATCTTGGCGATCATCTGCTTGACCAGCTGGTGGTGGCCGATCTCCTCGCCGAACGTCTCCCGCTCGTGGGCGTACTTGACGCTCGCATCGAGGCAGGCCTGGGCCAGGCCGACGGCCCCGGCGGCCACGGTGTAGCGGCCCTGGTCGATCGCGCTCATCGCGATCAGGAAGCCCTCGCCCTCCTCGCCGACCCGGTTCTCGACCGGCACCTCGCAGTCCTCGAGGTTGACGATCCCGGTGTTGCCGGCGTGGATCCCGAGCTTGCCGTGGAGGGTGCCCGTCGAGAGGCCCTTGAAGCCGCGCTCGACGATGAACGCGGTCACGCCCTTGTGCTTCTTGGCCCGATCGACCGTGGCGAAGATCAGGAAGTGGTCGGCAAGGTCGGCGAGGCTGATCCAGATCTTCTGGCCGTTCAGGCGGTAGATGTCGCCGTCGCGCCTGGCCGTCGTCTGCAACGCACCGGCGTCGGTCCCGACACCGGGCTCCGTCAGCCCGAAGGTGGCCAGCTTCTCGCCCCGGGCCTGGGGCACGAGGTACTGCTGGCGCTGGGCCTCAGTCCCCCACTGGAGGAGGGTCAGCGAGTTCAGGCCGACGTGCACGCTCTGGACGACCCGGAAGGCCGTATCGGCCCGCTCGAGCTCCTCACAAAGCAGCGCGAAGCTGATGTAGTCCATGCCCAGGCCGCCGTACGCCTCTGGGATCGGGGCACCCAGGAAGCCCAGCTCGCCCATCCGGGCGAAGACCTCGGGGTGCACTTCGCCGGTGCTGTCCCAGGCGCGGATGTAGGGCAGGATCTCGGTTTCGGCGAACGCCCGGGCGCTGGCCTGGACCAGCCGGTTCTCGTCGCTCAGGCGGAAATCGATCACGAAGAGTCGAACCTCGCGGGGCGGGCCGGGATGCGGCCATTGTGCCATCACGATCGTGCCCCTCGCGGCTGCGCCCGGTATCCTCGCCAAATGGAAGGACACGCGGAAGCCCACACCGGCGGCCTTGACCTGGCCGCGATCGCCGATCCGAACCTGACCCCGGTCCTGGGGCGCTATTTCGAGCGCAGCTGGAGCCACGGCATCGGCCATCGCCTGTACGACACTGACGGCAAGGCCTATCTCGATTTCGCCAACGGAATCGCCGTTTCCGCCCTCGGCCATCGCCACCCGGCGGTGACCAGGGCGATCCACGAGCAGGTCGACAAGCTGATCGTGCCGACCGCCGCGATCGGCTTTTCGGAGCCGGTCGTCCGCCTGGCCGCGGAGCTGGCGGCCACGTTCCCGGCGCCGCTCGACACGGTCATGTTCCTGAACTCGGGCTCCGAGGCGATCGAAGCGGCCCTCAAGCTCGCCCGGCGGACCACCGGCCGGGCCGGGATCGTCGCCTTCCGGGGCGGCTTCCACGGCCGGACGTTCGGGGCCGCGTCGGTCACCAGCTCGGCCCTCAATTACCGGGCCGGCTACGAGCCGCTCCTGCCCGGCGTCCACCTGCTGCCTTTCCCGGCCGCCTATCGCGACTTTGATGGCGACGAGGAGCGAGCAACCAAAGTCTGCCTGGCCGCCCTCGAGGAGCTCGTCCGGACGACGATCCCCGCCGAGGCGATCGCCTCGATCCTGATCGAACCGGTCCAGGGCGAGGGCGGCTACTACCCCGCCCCCATCCGCTTCCTGCAGGCCCTGCGCGAGTTCAGCACCGCCCATGGGATCGTGCTGATCGCCGACGAGGTCCAGACCGGCTACGGCCGGACGGGTCGAATGTGGTCGTTCGAGCACGCCGGGATCGTGCCCGACGTGGTCTGCGTGGCCAAGGCGATCGCCAACGGCCTGCCCCTCTCGGCAATCGTCAGCCGGCGCGAGCTCCAGGTTCTCTGGGGCCGGAGCGCCCACGGCAGCACCTACGGCGGCAACCCGGTCGCCTGCGCCGCTGCGCTGGCGGTTCTGGCCACGATCAAGTCCGAGAACCTCGTCGCGAATGCGGCGGCGCGGGGCGCCGAGCTGAGCCGGGGCCTCGGGACGATGGCCGCCGAGGATCCCCGGATCGGAGACGTGCGCGGGCCGGGCCTGATGATCGGGGTCGAGCTGGTCAAGGATCGGGCGACGCGGGAGCCGGACGGCGACCTGGCCTCGGCCCTGATGGCCGGCTGCGCAGACGCGGGGCTGCTCGTGCTGAGCTGCGGCCGAGACCACAACGTGATCCGGCTCATTCCGCCGCTCGACGTGACACCCGAGGAAGTCGGCGAAGCGCTCGGGATCCTGGATCGGACCCTGGCCGGGCTGCCTCGATCCTAAAGGCTCGTTTCGGCTCCGAAGCTGGTCGTGGCGGCCGGTGGCGGACAGCAGCGAGCGCCCGCCAGCGGCGAGCGCTCCAAGACCATCGCGGAGGTTGGCGGCGTCAGCCGCCGATCGTTATCGGTTTCGGGCGAGGAAGGCCATCACGTCGTCGAGGCGAAAACGGCGATCGCCTCGCTTGCAGACGCGATAGAACGGGAGTTCCCCGCGGTCTCCGAGTCGCTTCACCGTGTTCACGTGCAGGTGGAGCATCTCGGCAACTTCGCTCGCGGTGAGCATCGGTCCCAGGTCGGTGGCGGCCATGGATGCCATCTGTCGAGTTTGCCTCACGTCGGTGCGTCTTCGGCCGTTCCGGGCCCGTCCGGTTGTGACGGGTAGAGTGCGGCCTGCTGCTGGGTGGACTGTACGGGTGGGGCGCGCTCACCGCCAAGCCGTACATTCGTCCCGACCGGGAGTACCACAGGGACCTCGTCCATTCTCGGCATCCACGCTCGGCATCCACGCTCGGTGGCCAGCCCGGGCCGAAGCCGGGCTCACGGGCCGCTCTGGGGCCTTCCGGGGCCGAAACCGGCACTTATCCGATTCGATTCTCGCTGCATGGTCACTCTGAGCGTAAGCCCAAGCCTTAGGGCTTCGATCAGGCGGTCGGCTCGTCTGTTGGCCTGGTCCCTGAGCACGATCGACGGGTGCGAGACGCCTCAGACGGCCGGCTCGACCCGATTCCATCGCCTTAACCGGCAGCCTCGTGCTCCCAGTGCCCATGCACAGCGCGCGGATCCGGCTAAGGGTCCGAAGTCGAGGGCAACGGCCGGATACGGCAGCGCCTGCGCAACGAGCTGTGTTGGTTCGTGTTCGACTGAAGCCCTACGGCGAGACCGATGGGCGGCTGTCGACCGTGACGTCGCCGACCAGCCAGTAGAGATCCGTCTGGCACTCGGGGGTGATCGGCGCCGTCAGCTGCGACACCACCGAGCCGGCGTCGTACTCGCCGCCTCCGATCGAGACCTCGTCGCCGATCTGGGCGAGCTCACTGCCGCCTGGGCCGACGATCTCGGCGCCGTTTCGAGATGTGCCAGGCTGCCACACGACCAACCACTTTTCGGCGGTCTGGTCGTCGACGAGCGAGATGCAGTTGCCCGCGAGCGTCAGCCTCCCAGCCTGGAGAGCGCCGGGGCTCGAACCACCCCAATCGCGATGGGTCGGCAGGCTCGCGCCGCCGAGGATGCCGCAGCCGGCAACGACGAACGGGATTGCGAGCCCGGCAAATACCCGGCGAGTAGCCCTGATGCTCACGGCAGCATCCTCACGCGTTGGCGTCCCCGGAAGGGTTCGAACCTTCGACCTACCGCTTAGAAGGCGGTTGCTCTGTCCACTGAGCTACGGGGACCGGCCGCGACCAGTCTACGCAGCCCGGTGTAGGCGGTTCCACGAGCGGCCGTCGCACACGTGGCGGCCAAGTCGTCCTCCCACCGTGAAGCGCGTAGCCCTGGCCCTCGTCATCGCCTTCCTCGTCGCGGGCTGCCTTCACGCATCTCCCCCGGGCTCCGACGAGGAGACCCTGGCCGCCCACCAGCTCGAAGGCGTGTTCCCGACGCTCGAGCAGCTCAAGGTGGCCGGCTTTCGCAACCAGGATTGGTGCCAGTTCATCGACTACCCGCGAGGCTCGTTCACCAACATCCTCGACCCCGATAGCACCTGCAACCTCTTCGACGGCCGGCCGCAATCGTTCGATGGGACCGCGTCAGCCGATTTCCAGCACGTCAAGGAAGCCCTCGACAACTCCGGCGTTGGCCTGTTCATGGTCTGGAATATCGAGTACGACACGAATGGCCAGATCACCACCGCCGAGTTCGAGGTGACGGCCGGCGACTTCGACCGTTTCTCGTACCTCTACGACCGGGACAACACGATCTCGAAGGAGCCCAATCCCGACACTATCGTTACCGACCGGATCAACGACGACTGGTGGTTCATGTCGACGGATTGGAATTGACGGCCAGTCCACCCGGTTCGTCGGTCAGTGCTTGCCGAAGAGGGTCCCAAAGACGCCTCGGATCAGGCTCTGGCCGACGCTCGAGGTGACGAGGCGGGTCCCGGTCCGCAACATCTGAGTCTCCTCGCGCTTCTGGGCCGCGGCCGCCTGCGCCTGGGCTCGCTGCTGCGCTCGCTGGGCCTGGTCGGCGGCCTTCTGGGCCGCGGCCGCGGCGCGCTCCTGGTCGCGCGCCTGGCGGTTGTACTCGGCCTGGGTCATCGTGACCTGGCCGGGCGTCGCCGTCGGTGCCCCGCCGCCCGGCGCGAAGCCGCCGCCGCCCGCTGAAGCAACCGGGGCCGCCGCCTGCGCGGCCGCGGCCTGGGCCGCCTGGATCCGGGCCGTGATGATCTCGTGGGCGCTCTGGCGGTCGATGGTCGCCGAGTACTTCGCGCTCAGCGAGCCGGTCGCGACCAGCTGCTGGAACGTCGCCGGATCGAGGGCGGCCATCGGCGAATCGGGCGGCCCGATGCGCGTGGGGGCCAGCGGTGTCGGAACGCCGTTCGGCGAGAGGACGGTGACCAGTGCCTCGCCGGTCCCGAGCTGCTGGATCTCCTGGCCGACATCGAAGAACGAGGTCATCGGGAATGTCTGGACGGTCTTCTTGATGTTGTCGGCGTCCTGCGGCGTGAAGGCCCGCAGCGCGTGCTGGAATCGATTGCCGAGCTGGGCCAGGACCGACGCCGGGATGTCGGTTGGCGTCTGGGACGGTGCGAACGTCCACGAGAGCTGCTGGCAGCACTCGATGACCCGCGGGTTGGTTGCGTCGCCCGGCGCCCCGAGGCCGGTGACGTCGCCCTTGATGTCCGTCACGAAGACCGGCACGCCGGTCTTTGACAGCTCGCCGGCCAGGAGCTGGATCGTCTTCGTCTTGCCCGTCCCGGTCGCACCGGCGATCAGCCCATGACGGTTCAGGACCCCGAGCGAGACCTGGACGCGCACGTCCCCAAGTGCGGCCTCCCCAAGCGCGGCCTCGCCATCGAGAGGCGAACCGATCGGGATCGCCGGCTCGTTGAGCGCATAGCCCTGGGCCATCGCGTCATGGAATGCCTGGTTCACGGTGGCCTCTCCCTCTCATTCGTGACGCTCGGTCGAACGCTCTGGGCGCTGGGCGGACCCTTGGGCGGGCCGCCCGATGACCGAATCAGCGGCCGGTCAGGCCGCCAAGCGCGCCCTGGATCTGACCGATCATGCCCTGAACCTGGGCAGGCTCAGGCAGGGACCCGTTGGGCGACAGGCCGCTGACCAGATGAGGCAGGATCGCGGCGATGCCGCTCTTGACCTGCTCGGGCGGGAGCCCCGACTGGGTCGCAATCTGCGCGAGCTGGCTCGAGCTGAGGACCTGCTCCACCTGGGCCGGTGTGATCGACTGGCTGGCGCCGCTGCCGATCCAGGACTGGGCGATATTGCCCAGCCCATTTGCCTGCATGGTGCCGACGAGCTGGTGGAGGCCGGTCTGATTGTTGCCGGCTTGCCCACCGAGCAGGCCGAGCAGAGCCGGGAGGAGCGTGCCGAGGCTCCCCAGCGGATTCGCGCCGGTGGTCGCACCCGGGGTGCCCGTGACGCCGCCGAGGAGCGAGCCGGCATTGCCGCCGCCGAGGCCGCCCAGCAGCTGCTGGAGCTGGCCGAGTCCCTGGGTCGCCTGGCCCAGGTTGGTCCCACCGGCCTGACCAGCCTGGCCCTCGGCCGCCCCGCTGATCTCCTTGAGCAGGTCGTCCATCGCGCGCCTCCATCGATCGTTGGGCTCATCGGCGCGACCGTTGGGCCGGCGAGCTAAGAGTACCGTGCGGAGAGCCCGAATCGCCGTGCTACACTCCGCCTCCTTCGCTCCTGACGAGCGACCGAGACCCCGCGGAGGTCCGCCCGAACGTGCCGCGCGCCCAACGCGCCAGCGCCATACCGCTCACGCTCCCGGTCGGTGCGGGCGCCGCTGCGGCCCAGCTCGCCTTCGAGCTGCCGGCGGAGCTGCCCCGCCTGGCGATTGCGCCGGAGTGGAAGGAGCAGCAACGGCTGTGGGGTCACAGCTTCCATCCGATGTGCTCGTACCTGGCGAGCTTCCCGGCGGCCCTGGCCCATGCCTTCATCGCCCGTTGGTCGCGCCCCGGTGACGTCGTCATCGATCCGTTCAGCGGCCGGGGCACCACCGCCCTCCAGGCCTGTGCCGAGGGCCGGATCGGGGTCGGCAACGACCTCAATCCCTTCGCCTTCCTGCTCACCGCGGCCAAGGTCGAGCCGGCCTCGCCGGCCGAGGCTCGGACTCGGCTGACAGCGCTGCGCCTGCGCTGGGCGAATGAGGGCGCCGCCTGGCTGGCGTTGTCCCTCCGCCTGCTGGCTGCTCCGGGACCGAATGGCGCGCTGGTTCCGGCGGCTGGATCGGGCGCGGCGCCAACGGACGGCACCGAGACCGTGCCCCTCGAAGTCGCCCTGTCGTTCCACCCCCGGACCTTCGCCCAGCTCCTCTTCGTGCGGTCCGTGCTCCAGCTCGACGCTCGGGTCGACCGATTCCTGGCCGGTGGGCTGACCGGGATCCTGCACGGCAAGTCGGCAAGCTACCTCTCGGAAGTGATGCCGAACACGTTCAGCATGGCCCGCGGCTATGTCCGCGACTTCGTGGCCCGGACCGACTTCCACTCGCCCGAGCGTGACGTCTTCGCCTGCCTCGATCGGAAGCTCACCCGGCTCTACCGCCAGCCTCCACCGGCCTCGAGCGGCATCGCGCTGCTGGGCGATGCGCGCGATGCCGGCGTTCG
>DATGGC010000034.1:0-3298 GCA_035308745.1 Candidatus Limnocylindrales bacterium
CCGACGAGGCCAACCACATCGACAAGCACGCCTTCAAGGTCCCCTTCGTGTGCGGCTCGCGCAACCTGGGCGAGGCGCTCCGCCGGATCAGCGAGGGTGCCGCGATGATGCGCACCAAGGGCGAGGCCGGGACCGGCAACATCGTCGAGGCGGTCCGCCATATCCGGACGGTCAACGCCGAGCTGCGCCGGCTGCACGGCCTGCGCGAGGACGAGCTGTTCGTGGCCGCCAAGGAGCTCGGTGCTCCGCTCGAGCTCGTCCGCCAGGTCGCGGCCGAGGGCAAGCTGCCGGTCGTCAACTTCGTGGCCGGCGGGATCGCCACCCCGGCCGACGCGGCCCTCGCGATGCAGCTGGGCGCCGAGGGCGTCTTCGTCGGCTCGGGCATCTTCAAGAGCGAAGACCCGGCGCGGATGGCCAACGCCATCGTGCAGGCCACGACCCACTTCGACAATCCGGCCCTGCTGGCCGAGGTCAGCAAGGGCCTCGGTGCGGCGATGCGCGGGATCAGCATGGAATCGATCCCGGACCAGGAGCGGCTCGCCATCCGGGGCTGGTAGGCCGGCACGAGCACGCACCTGATGAAGATCGGAGTCCTGGCCGTCCAGGGCGCCTTCATCGAGCACCTCCGGACCTTTCGATCGATTGGCGTCGAAGCCGTCGAGGTTCGACTCCCGGAGGATCTCGAGGGCGTCGGCGGCTTGACCCTGCCCGGCGGCGAGAGCACGGCGATGCGCCGCCTGATCGATCGCTGGGGCCTGCGCCAGCCGATCCTCGACCTGGCCGACAGCGGCGCCCCGATCTTCGGCACCTGTGCCGGGATGATCCTGCTGGCCCGCGAGATCGTCGGCGGCGAGGAGCCCGTGCTGCCCCTCCTGGACGTGACCGTCCAGCGCAATGCGTTCGGACGGCAGCTGGACTCGTTCGAGGCTGACCTCCAGGTCCCGATGCTCGGCGACGAGCACGTCCACGGCGTGTTCATCCGGGCGCCGGTCATCGACCGGGTGGGGCCCAACGTCGAGGTGATGGCGTCGCTCGACGACGGCCGGATCGTGGCGGTCCGCGAGCGGAACATCATCGCCACCGCCTTCCACCCCGAGCTGGCCGGCGAGACGCGCTTCCACCGGCTGGTCGCCACGATGGCCGCCGAGCACGACGATCCGGGCGAAGGCTCGGGCCGGCGCCATCACCCCGTGCGCCGGGACCGGACCGCGCGATGAGGCCCGGCCGATGACCCTCTTGGGCAAGGTCCGGATGGCCCGCCTGACGGACCTTGCGGCGCTCGGCGAGCTGTCGCGCCTGGCCCAGACCGACGCGGCCCGTTCGCTCGGGCTGCCGGTCACCCGGCCTCGGATGGGGGTCTTCAGCCTGTTCCGCCTGCCCCTCGGTGCCTTCCAGCCCAACGACCTGCTGTATGTCTACGAGGAGGACCGGCGGATCAGCGGCCTGCTCCGGGTGGAGCGCGAGAGCCACCGCGACGAGTGGACGATGGTCGAGCTCGACGCGATCGGCCAGGGTGATGCCGGGGATATCCGCTTCCGGCTCGTCCAGCACCTCCTGCGCGACGGGGCCAGGCGCGGTGCCGTGCGCTTCCACGTGGCCTGCGCCGACGCGGACGGCAACGTCGAGCTGTTCATGCAGGCCGGCTTTGCCCGCTACGGCGAGGAGCAGATCCTGTTCCGCGACTCGACCAATGCCCTGCCCGAGGCGTGGACCGATGAGCGGGCGGCCAGCTGCGGGATCCGGCCGGTGCAGGCCCTCGACGCCCTCGCACTCGCCCGGCTGTATGCCCTCGTCACGCCCCAGCCCGTCCAGCGCCTTGAGGCCTACCGCCTGCCGGACTGGGAGCGCCAGGGTGCCGGCTGGCG
Source organism: Candidatus Limnocylindrales bacterium (assembly GCA_035308745.1). Classification (GTDB taxonomy): domain Bacteria; phylum Chloroflexota; class Limnocylindria; order Limnocylindrales; family CSP1-4; genus Palsa-1033. The sequence continues at coordinate 1,866 of DATGGC010000034.1, forward strand.
GGTGCCCCGCTCGAGCCTGACGCCGATCCTCCGGTTCGCCGACATCGAGGCCTTCGTCCAGGACCAGCCCGCCGGCAGCCCGGACCCTGGCGGCCTGTCCGCGTTCGTCCAGATCGCCGTCGCCAAGGAGGAGCAGCCCCACTACCTCAAGATCCTGGCCCGGCCCGAATCCGACGTCGGGCCGCTGGTCGACTACGGTCTGGGCGTGATCGCCGCCCGGACCGGCAATCCCCGTGAAGCGCAGCACGGCGTGATCTCGGCGGTTCGAACCTACGAATCCCCGATTGACCGCCGGCTCGAGGAGGCCGGCTTCGAGGTCGAATCAAGCGTGACCCTGCTGCTCAAGGAAGCTCTCGTCCGGGTCGCCGAGCCGGCGCTGGTGCCGGCCATCCAATGATCCGGGTCCATGTCCCTGCACCGCCGACCCCGGAGGTCCCGTGACTGCAGTCCCCGCCAACTCCGACCGCGAAGCCGCCGACGACCTCGACCTGCTCCTGGCAGCCCTGCCGCCGGACGTCGTCGAGGCGGTCCATGCGCTGCCCGACCAGACGACCCTGATCGAGGTGGTCCTCGACCTCGGCCGCCGTCCCGAAGCCCGATTCCCGAACAGCGAGGTGACCCTCCTCGAGCGCGAGATCCAGGAGTCGGACATCGCCTACGTCGTCGATCACATCGGCACCTTCGGCGACGACAACCGGGCCGGCATCGAGCGCACCCTCCACCGGATCAGCGCGATCCGCAACCGGAGCGGCAAGATCGTCGGCCTGACCTGCCGGATCGGCAAGGCTGTCTTCGGCACGATCGAGATCATCAACGACTTCGTCGAGAGCGGGAAGTCGATCCTGATCATGGGCCGGCCGGGGATCGGCAAGACGACCATGCTCCGCGAGGCTGCCCGGGTCCTGGCCGACGACATGGGCAAGCGAGTCGTGGTCGTGGACACCAGCAACGAGATCGCCGGCGATGGCGACATCCCCCATCCGGCCATCGGCAAGGCCCGCCGGATGCAGGTCCGGACGCCGTCCCTCCAGCACGAGGTGATGATCGAGGCGGTCGAGAACCACATGCCCCAGGTGATCGTCATCGACGAGATCGGGACCGAGCTCGAGGCCCAGGCGGCGCGCACGATCGCCGAGCGCGGCGTCCAGCTGATCGGCACCGCCCACGGCAACAACCTCGACAACCTGATGCTCAACCCGACGCTGTCCGACCTCATCGGCGGCATCCAGAGCGTCACGCTGGGCGACGAGGAGGCCCGAAGGCGACGCACGCAGAAGAGCGTCCTGGAGCGGAAGGCGCCGCCGACCTTCGACGTCGTCATCGAGATCCAGGATCGCGATCGCGTGGCGGTGCACGCGGACGTGGCCGAGACCATCGACGCGATGCTCCGCGGCGACGCGGTCGCGCCGGAGCTGCGCTGGCGCGACGAAGAG
>DATGGC010000035.1:0-5597 GCA_035308745.1 Candidatus Limnocylindrales bacterium
GCCGCGGCCGTCGGCCCCAACCTGCGCTACGTCCAGGTCCGCCAGGGCGATTCGATCCTCTGGCTGGCCCGCGGAACCCTGAAGACGGCGCTCGACGTGGCGGCCCACGGCCCGTTCGAGGTGCTTGGCGAGCTGGCCGGCTCGGAGCTGGTCGGCTGGCGCTATGCCGGCCCGTTCGACGAGCTGCCGGCGGTCCGCAAGGCATTTGCCGCTGGCGATGGCCCCGCCTATGAGCATCGGGTCGTGCCCTGGAGCGACGTCGGCGAGGCAGAGGGCACCGGCATCGTCCATATCGCCCCAGGCTGCGGCGCCGAGGACTTTGCCCTGGGCAAGAGCCTCGGCCTGCCGGTGATCGCCCCGCTCGACGAGGCCGGGATCTACCTCGACGGCTTCGGCTCGTACACCGGCCGCGACGTGCGTGACGTGACCGAGCCGATCGTCGAGCACCTTCGGGCCCACCATCGCTTCTACCGGCTGGAGACCATCACCCACCGCTACCCGCACTGCTGGCGGTGCGGGACGCCGCTCGTCTTCCGGCTGGTCGACGAGTGGTACATCTCGATGGGCGCGGTCCACGACCGGCCGCTGGAGGAGCTGACGGCCGCCGAGATCGAGGGCAGCCTTCGCTACCAGATCATGGCCGTGATCAAGGACATTCGCTGGCTGCCCGCCTTCGGCTATGAGCGAGAGCTCGACTGGCTCCTGAACATGCACGACTGGATGATCTCCAAGAAGCGCTACTGGGGCCTGGCCCTGCCGATCTACGACTGCGCCGCATGCGGCCGGGTCGAGGTGATCGGCGGCCGCGAGGAGCTCCACGAGAAGGCCGTCGAGGGCTGGCCCGCGTTCGAGGGCCATACCCCGCACCGGCCGTACATCGACGCGGTCCGGATCGCCTGCCCGGACTGCGGTGCCCCGGTGAGCCGGGTGCCCGATGTCGGCAACGTCTGGCTGGACGCCGGGATCGTGCCCTTCTCGACCCTCCACTTCCGCGAGGATCCGGCCTACTGGGCCGACTGGTTCCCGGTCGACTTCGTGACCGAGAGCTTCCCCGGCCAGTTCCGCAACTGGTTCTACGCGATGCTGGCGATGTCGACCGTCCTCCGCCGCGAGGCGCCGTACAAGACGATCTTCGGCTACGCGACGCTGCTGGCCGGCGATGGCACCCCGATGCACAAGAGTGCCGGCAACTCGATCGAGTTCGACGAGGCCGCCGAGCGGATGGGCGTCGACGTGATGCGCTGGATGTACGCCAGCGCCCGCCCGGACGACAACATCCTGTTCGGCTGGCAGGCCGCCGACGAAGCCCGGCGGCGGCTGCTGATCCTGTGGAACGTGTACGCCTTCTTCGTGACCTACGCCCGGCTGGCCGGCTGGACGCCGCCGGCCGGCGGCACGACCGACGGGGCTGGGGTCGCGCGCGACCGTTCGGTCCTGGATCGCTGGGTCCTGTCGCGGGTCGCGGGCGTCGCGGCGCGGGTCGAGGAGCGCCTCGGCGACTACGACGCCCACGGCGCGACGCGCCTGATCGAGGAGGCGATCGACGACCTCTCGACCTGGTACCTGCGCCGGTCGCGGCGGCGCTTCTCGCGGGGCAGTGCCAGCGCCGACCGCGACGCTGCCTTCGCCACGCTCCATGCTGTGATCGTGGCCCTGGTCCGGGTGATGGCCCCGATCCTGCCCTTCCTGACCGACGGGATCTACGACAACCTGGTCGCGGCCGGCGATCCGACGGCACCGGACAGCGTGCACCTGACGCGCTGGCCGACCGCCGAGCTGGCCGACCTGCGCGACGAATCACTAGAGACCGCCATGGCCACGGTCCGGCGGGCCGTCGAGCTCGTCCGGACACTCCGCTCGGCGGCCGGCCTGAAGGTTCGCCAGCCGCTCGCCCGGATGTGGCTGGCCCTGCCCGGCGGCAACCTCGCCGAGCGGGCCGCGCTGCTCGAGCTGCTGGCCGACGAGGTCAACGTCAAGGTGGTCGAGCTGATCGGCGACGAGTCGACGCTGGTCGAGCGCCGGGTCAAGCCGCTCCTGCCCCGGATCGGCCGGAAATACGGCGATCGGATCCCGGCGATCATGGCCGCCGCCCGGTCGGGCGCCTTCGAGATCGGGGCCGACGGCGGGGTCGACCTGGCCGGGCTCCACCTGGCCCCGGACGAGGTGGAGATCCTGGCCTCACCGCGACCCGGCACGGCCGTCGCCCACGACGAGGGCCTGGTCGTGGTGATCGACACCCAGCTCACGCCCGAGCTGACCGCCGAAGGCGATGCCCGCGAGCTGCTGCGAGCGATCCAGGACCTGCGCCGGGAGGCCGAGCTCGAGCTCGACGCCCGGATCGACGTGTGGGTCGACCCGCTGCCGGCGGACCTCGCCGGCCACCTCGAGGGCGTCCGCGCCGACACGCTCACCGACCGGCTCGAGGGCGGGCCGCCGCCCGACGGACTGGCCCGGGCCCAGGTCGAGCTGGCCAGCGGGCCGGTGGCGATCGCCTTGCGTCCCACCGCCGGAGGTCGCTAGCCTGTTGTCCGAGGAGGAGCCACCCGTCGCCACCGACGTCTCGACGCCCGCACCGCCGCCGGTGCCGCCGCCCGCGGTGCACGCTCAGACGGCCCGTCCGCGGCCGGCCTGGCTGGTGTTCGGCGGGCTGGCAGCGATCGTCCTCGTCGTCGATCAGCTGGCCAAGGCCTGGATCGTGGCCAACGTCGCGCCGGGCCAGGAGGTCGACCTGGTGGGCACCTTCCTGCGGCTGATCTTCTCGCGCAACGATGGGGCGCTGTTCGGGCTCTTCGGCAGCTCGGCGATGCTCTTCGGCATCGGCAGCCTGGTCGTCCTGGGCCTGATCATCTGGTATCACGCCCGGACGCCGCGCAGCCTGCTCCTGTCGGTGGCCCTGGGCCTCCTCCTGGGTGGGGCCCTGGGCAACCTGGTCGACCGCCTGCGGCTGGGCTACGTCGTCGACTTCGTGGACATGGGGATCGGCACGCTGCGCTTCTTCACCTTCAACATCGGCGATTCGGCGATCAGCCTGGCGATCCTGCTCCTGCTGATCCTCGCCCTGCGGCCGACGGCCACGCCGGTCAAGGCCGATGCCTGACGGCAGCGCCGGAAACCCGCCGGTCGTCGACGAGGTCGCCGCCGGGGCGCATACCTTCGTCGTGCCCGAAGGCGCCGGCCAGCAACGGGTGGATCGCTTCGTGGCCGATGTCGCCGGCCTGTCGCGGAGCTACGTCCAGCGCCTCATCAGCGCGGGCCGGTTGACCCATGACGGCGTCCAGCTCAAGGCGAATTCGCTCGTCGGCGCGGGCGACATCCTTGACCTCGACGTGCCGGCCGCGGTTCGCCTGGACGTGGTCGGCGAGGCGATTCCGCTGGTGATCGCCTACGAGGACGACGACCTGCTGGTGGTCAACAAGCCCCACGGCCTGGTCGTCCATCCCTCGCCCGGGCACGATTCGGGGACCCTGGTCAATGCCCTCCTGGGGCGGGCCGACGGAGCCGAGTACGGCGGCATCGCCGGCGTTCGCCGGCCGGGGATCGTCCATCGCCTGGACCGCGACACCAGCGGCCTGTTGATCGTGGCCAAGACCGACCTGGCCCAGTCCAGCCTGATGGCCCAGCTCAAGGCGCGTCGGGTCAAGAAGACCTACCTCGCCCTGGTCCAGGGCTCGGTGGCCGCGGCGGTCGGCCGGATCGAGGCCCCGATCGGCCGCGATCCCAAGCTCCGGACCCGGATGGCGGTGGTCAACGACGGCCGGGCCTCGACCACCGGCTATCGGGTCCGCGAGCGCTTCGCCGGCTGGACGCTGCTGGAGGTGGACCTGATCACCGGCCGGACCCACCAGATCCGGGTCCATCTCGAGGCAATCGGCCATCCGATCGCGGGCGACCCGGTCTACGGGACGGGCACCTCGCGGCGCGGCCCGGATGGCCTGGAACGGCTCTTCCTGCACGCCTGGCGGCTCGAGTTCAGCTCGCCCGGCCGGGGTGACCTGATCCGGGTGACCGCCGAGCTGCCGGCCGAGCTCGAGGCACCCCTCGAGCGCCTCCGGGCGGCGGCCGGCCATGGGGCGGTCGGCGCCCGATGACCGCCGGCGAGGGCGCGCCCGGGGCGATGCTCGTCGTCATCTCCGGTCCGTCCGGCGTGGGCAAGGACGCGATCCTCGACGTCCTCCGGGAGCTGCCCGAGCATGCCGGCCACCACTACGTGGTGACCTGCACGACCCGGGCGCGGCGGCCGGGTGAGGCCGACGGGCTGAGCTACCATTTCCTCACACCCGAGGCATTCCAGGCCCTGCGCGAATCGGGCGGCCTGCTGGAGGCCAATGAGGTCCACGGCAACTGGTACGGGACGCCCCGCCAGCAGGTGGCCGAGGCGCTCGCCGCGGGCCGCCACGCGATCCTCAAGATCGACGTGCAGGGCGCCGATGTGGTCCGCTCACGCGTTCCCGATGCGCTCCTGATCTTCGTGGCGCCGCCGTCGATCGATGCCCTGCTCGAGCGGCTCACGTCGCGGGCGACCGAGACCGAAGACGAGCTCCGCCTGCGCCAGCGCAACGGCGCCGACGAGATGGCCCGCCAGCGCGACTACGACTACGTCGTCGTCAACGAGACGGGCCAGATTGCCCGGACGGCCGAGCGGATCGGCGAGATCATCGCCCTCGAAGAGGCGCGCCACGCGGAGCGCCGGGTCCGGATCTGATGCTGCTCGAGCCCGCCCCGGAGCGCCTCGTCCCTGCCGCGGAGCGGCTGGTGGAGGTCGCGATCGACGCGGCAGGCAGTGCCGGGGCGCGGACCTATACCTACGCCGTCCCCGACCGGCTGGCCGATCTCGAAGCGGGCGAAGCCGTCCTGGTCGAGTACGCCAAGCGCCAGGCGCTGGGCGTGGTCCTGGGTGATGGGGCAGCGCCATCCGGCGGGGTCAAGCTGAAGCCGGTCGTCGACCGCGTCCGGGCCGACGGTCCGCTCCTGCCGGCCCTGTCCCTGGAGCTGGCCCGCTGGATCTCGGCGCACTACCTTGCGCCGACCGCGTTCGTCCTGCGGGCGATGCTGCCGCCGGGGATGCTCGAGCGGCTGGAGCTCGTCGCCGAGCTGCGGCCCAACGCGGACCTGGCCGCGGCGGCGCTGGAACCTGCCGATCGCGCGCTGCTCGATCAGCTCGGCGACGGACCCCGTGCGGTGCGGGATTTCGCGGCCCCCGAGGGCCGGGCCGGACTGGTCCGGCGGCTGCGGAGCCTGGCCGGGCGGGGCGCGATCGAGCTGGACTGGACGTTGATCGGGGCGGCGGCCGGCCCCCGCTACGAACGCTGGGCGCGGCTGAGCGCGGCCGGCCAGGCGGTCGCCGGGCAGCTGGCAAGCGCGGAACGGCCGGCCGGCCGGCCCCTCGGCCCGCGCCAGGCCGACCTGCTGGCGGAGCTGGCCGCGACGCCCATTGGCGTCTCGGGGGCCGAGCTCGGCGGCCGCCACGGCACGTCGGCCCTGGCCGGCCTCGTGCGCCGGGGACTGGTCGAGGTCGAGATCCGCGAGCGGCCCCGTCGCCCGCTGGCCCACCGCGCCGCCGGCCGCCGCGGGGGTCGGCCCGGGACGGCGGCGCTGAC
>DATGGC010000036.1:0-6856 GCA_035308745.1 Candidatus Limnocylindrales bacterium
CGGCCCACCCAGGAACGCCGGCCAGCGGCCGCGGCCGGGCCGCGGCGGCGGAGGCGGTTCGACGCCGCGGTCCGAGAGGGCCAGCAGCAGGCCCACGACGACCCCATTGGCAAGAAGCGACGAGCCGCCGTAGCTGATGAAGGGCAGGGTCACCCCGGTCAGCGGGATCAGCTTGAGGTTGCCCGCGGCGATGATGAACGCCTGGACGCCCACGACCAGGGTCAGCCCGGCGGCCAGCAGGGCCCGGAAGTCATCCGCCGCCGAGGCGGCCACCCGCAGGCCCCGCTCGATCACGATCAGGTACAGGCCCAGGATCGCCACCACCCCGATCAGGCCCAGCTCCTCGCCCAGGGCCGCGAACGGAAAGTCGGTGTGGATCGCGGGGATCGGCAAGCGCCCGGCCACGAGCGGCAGGCCCGCCCCGAGGCCGGTCCCGATGATCCCGCCCCGCCCGAAGGCGTACAGCGACTGGACGACCTGGTAGCCCTTGCCGCTGGCGTCGACGAACGGGTTGAGCCAGATGTCGACCCGATCGCGGACGGTCCCGAAGAGCTGGTAGGCAACCACGCTGCCCGCCGCGAACAGGAGCAGGCCCAGGACGACGTAGCTGGTCCTGTTGGTCGCGATGTAGACCAGGGCCAGGAAGACCGCGAAGAAGAGCAGCGCGGCGCCGAGGTCGCGCTGGATCACTACGATGCCCAGGGCCATCGCCCACATCGCCAGCATCGGCAGGAGGTAGGGCAGGGGCGGCAGGCGGAGCGGCCCGAGGCGCAGGTCGGCGCTGACCAGCAAGGGCCGGAAATCGGACAGGTAGCCAGCCAGGAAGATGACCAGGATCACCTTGATCAGCTCAGTCGGCTGGCCGCTGAATGGGCCGACCTGGATCGTCAGGAGCGCCCCGTTGACCTCGTTGCCGAACAGGAAGGTCAGCAGCAGGAGCACGATGCCGGCCGCGGCCCAGGTGTACTTGTAGCGTCGCAGCCAGGCATCCGAGCGGACGCCGATGGCCGCCACGGTGATCACCCCGATGGCCAGCAGCAGCCAGCCGAGCTGGATCGAGGCCAGGCCGAAGCTCCGCCCGAGGAGGGACTGGGTCACCAGCGACTGGGGCAGGCGCTCCATCAGCAGCAGGCTGAGGCCGCCGAGCAGGCCGATCGTCGGCAGCAGGACCTGGTCCGAGCGCCGCCCGGCCACGACCAGGGCGAGATGCGCGGCAAGGAGCGCGGCGAGGTAGATCACCAGCTGCCCGACGTCGGCCGGCAGCCAGCTCGCCGGCTGGCCGGCTAGCTGGCGCTGGGTGGCGCCCAGCGAGACGCTGCCCAGGACCAGGACGACGGCGACCAGGACCAGCAGGCCGGATTCGCGGCGCCGGGCGCGGGGCTGGATGCGGCGCACGCGGGCGGGGGCGCGAACGCCGGCAGCAGCGATCACCGGCGGGCCCGCTCGAACCGGAAGCGGACCCGCCCGACCTGGAGCTCGTCGCCGTAGGCGATCGCGCTCAGGCCGTCGATCCGCTGCCCATTGATGAAGGTGCCGTTGGTGCTGGCCAGGTCCTCGACATACCAGGCCCGGCCGCGAAAGGTCAGGGCGGCATGCTCGGTCGAGGCAAAGTCGTCCTCGACGACGATCGAGTTGTTCACGTCCCGCCCGATCGTGGCGACGGCATCGAGCCCGAAGACCGTGCCCCGGGGCGGCTCGCTCACCTCGGACCCGACCACGACCAGGCGGGCCAGGGCCCCGCCTGGATCGCGGGTCGCCGCCCGGAGGTCGCGCAGCAGGAGCCGGGTGACCCCGAACATGAACAGATACAGGCCGCCCAGGAACGCGAGCCGGACGATCCAGATCGCGACGACATAGGGATCCATCAACCAGGCGGGACGGGCTCGACCAGGAAGACCGTGGTCCCCAGCTCGATCCGGTCGCCGGCGCCGAGGGCCACCTCCGAGATGGCAACCCCGTTGACCCGCGAGCCGTTGGCGCTGTCGAGGTCGGTCAGGATCAGCATTCCCCGCCGGGCCTGGAGCCGGGCGTGGTGGCGGGAGACGCGATGATCGTCGAGGACGACGTCGTTGTCCGGCGCTCGCCCGATCGTCAGGAGCCCACCATCGAGGGTGACCCGCCGGCCGTGGCCGTCAGGGCGCTGCTCGGCCAGGACCGCCGCCGGTGCCGGCGCGGGCTGGACCTCGTAGGCGCGGGTGCCGAGCAGGTCGGATTCGGGTTGGCCGTCGGCCCTCGACGCCTCGCCACCCGCGCCGCGCGGCACGCTCCGGGCGACCGCCACCCGGACTTCACCCGCCGGCACATCACGATCCAGGGCGATCTCGACGGTCGGGGCCTGGTCGAGGGCGTAGCCATGGGCGCGGGCAAAGGCCAGGGCCTCATCGGCGAGATCCGCGGCGAGCTGCCCCGCACGGTCACCGAGGGCGGCGATGTCGGCCGGGGCAAGATGGACCCGGTAGTGGTCGGGGACCCGTGTCCGGCCGCCGACCAGCTGTCGTTCGTTCTCCATCGCCCGCTCGATCCGGCGCTGAATCTGGATTGGCTGGAGCGGCGAGCGAAAGAGACGGGCGGCGGGTCGCTCGAACAGCCGCTCGAGGAATCGCTCCACCGCGGAGATCGGTTGCATGCGTCTTCCACCGTACCATCGGGAGTCGATCGGGGTACCTGCGGCCGGGGGTCCGCGAGGGGCCCTGCGCTATACTCTCGCCCCGTTCGGGGAGCGCGATACCCCGGGCAGTGTCCCTCGCGTGGAAGTCGCATGGCCGAGATCCTGACCGAGTCGTTCTGTGAACGCTGTGGCACCCGCTACACGTTCGAGGCGGCCATCCCGAAGAAGCGCCGGATCGGCCGGCTCAGGGTCCTTTCGAAGGGCCTCAAGAACTACGTCCTGAGCGAGGATGCGTCGCTCGACGAGGCGCTCGCCGAGGCCCGTTCCGAGGAAGAGCGTGAGCTGAGCGGCGGCCAGCTCGACGCGTTCCACCAGACGTTCCAGTTCTGCATGTCCTGCCGCCAGTACACCTGCGCGAACTGCTGGAACGAGGCGGAGGGCCGCTGCCTGAGCTGTGCCCCGCTGTCGCTGGTCGGCTCCCCCCTGCGCTCGCCCCTGGACGACCTGCTGGCCGGCGGCGGAATGGCCCCGTTCGCACCGCCGACCGTCGCCGCGGCGACCCCGGCCGCCGAAGCGGCTCCCGAGACGAATGGCCACGTGCACCTCGACGAGCCGGCGGCGAATGGCTCCGCCTGGCCGACGATCGACCTCTTCCGATCGCACGAGGAGCAGACCGCCACCGGGACGCCGGCACCGACCGAGGCGGTCGACGCGGTCCGGGAGATGGCCGCGGTCGAAGCGCCGGCGGTCGAAGCCGAATCGCCGGCCGGCGCAGCCGAAGCGCCAGCGGTCGAAGCCGTGGCACCGGCAATCGAGGAATCAGTCGCGGAACCGGTCGGGGCGAGCGCCGAGCCTGCTGCGACCGGCAGCGCCGAGCCCGAGCCGGCGGCCGACTTCTGGACGCGACCATTCACCGGCTTTGCGCCCCAGCCCGAGGCGACGAACGGGCACCACGTTGAGCCGGATCCGGCCGCCGAACTCGCGACGGTCGCGGAGCCCGAGGCCGCGACGGTCGCTGAGCCTGAACCCGAACCCGAACCCGTGGCCGTCGCCGAGCCCCAACCCGTAGCCGTCGTCGAGCCGGTTGTCGAAGCCGAGCCGCCGGCCCCCGCCGAGGCCGTCGCCGAGCCCGCGATGATCGCGGAGCCGCAGGCGGTCGAGCAGGCATCGGCCCCTGTCACGGCTGATCAGCCGGACGCCTCCGACGAACCGGCGGCCGCCGTCACGGACCAGGGCGCCGTTCCGCCGGTCGCGGCCGCCCAGGCGCCGGATCCGGAGGCCGAGGCTCGAGCCGCCGAGCTCGCCGAACGAACGTCACGGCTCCTCGGCCGGTTCCGCGTCCAGCCCCGCTCGGCCGCCGCGACGGCGAGCGAGCAGGCGGCAGCCGCCAATGCGGCGGCCGAGGCCGCCACGGCCCGCGAGATCGCCGCCGCCGCAGCGGCAGCAGCAGCCGCAGCCGCGGCCGTCGCTCCGGCGGCTGCCGCGCCCGTCAAGCCGCCGGTCGTCGCCCAGCCCGCGCCGCCGGCCCAGCCGAGCGTCGTCCCGGCCCAGCCCAGCTGGAGGGTCGTCGCTCCGGCACCCGAGCCTGAAGCGCTCCCCGAGCCCGCGCCGCAGGCCTGGCCCGAACCCGTTGCCTGGGGCAAGTGGAAGTCCGAGGCGATGATCGCCGGCAGGCTCGACTTCCCCGAATCGAGCAAGCCATCAGCCGAGCCGCCGCCCGAGCCGGTGGCGACCGAGCCGGCGGCGACGGTCGCTGCCGAGGCGCCGGCCGAGGTCGCCCCACAGGCTGCGCCTTCGGTGGCCGCGGCACCGCTGGAATCCGAGCCACCGCCGGCCCCCGCCACCCCCGAGCCAGCTCCACCAGCGGCGGCTGCCCCGGCCACCGATCGGGTCGAGATGCCCGGCTGGCCGACGATTCACCGGCGGCGGCTCAGCGACTCGGCCCCGGTCCCGCCCCAGCCGGTCCTGCCGTCCATCCAGGCGCCGACTCAGGCGCCCCAGTGGCCGGCGCCCCTCCGTCCCGATCTCGACGTCAGCAGCACCCCGTTCTGGGCGTCGGGCGAGGCCGGCCGGAACGGCGCGACGCTCGACGTCTGGGATGCCTCGGCCCGCGAGGTCACCAGCGCGCCCGGGGTCGCGGCCAGTCCGGTCGGGGTCCAGGCCTGCGTGAGCTGCGGCCTGTCGTTGTCGGCCACGGCCCGCTTCTGCCGTCGCTGCGGGTCGCGCCAGGGCTGAGCGGCCGGATCAGGCCGGCCGGATCTCGTCCGGCTCGGGCCAGCCCTCTTCCCGGAACCGGACCCAGACCAGCCCGATCAGGAGCAGCTGGGCCAGGATCGACAGCCAGGCCAGCACCGCGAAGACGGCCGCGATCGCCCCGTACAGGGCAGCAATCCCGATCAGCCGCGGGGCGATGAACGCGAACGCCTGGGTGAAGGCGCCCACCGCGACGCCGACCACGATGGCGGGCAGCCGGATCGCACGCCAGCGCGGGTGATGGGCCGGCATGAACCGGTACACGGCGGCGACGCCGATCGAGGTCGCCAGGCCCGTGATCAGCGGGTTGAGCACGCCCATCCGGCCCAGGTTGGGCAGCAGGATCGGTTCGCCGAGGTCGGCCATCACGAACGACGCCAACGAGGCCAGCGCCAGTGCGATCACGACCGCCACGATCAGGACCACGACCGAGGCGACGCCCACCAGCGAGCGCCGGATGATGCTTCGCTCGGGCGTCCGGTTGAAGACCCGGCTGAAGCTCGTGTCAAGTGCCCGGGCGAAGCGGCTGGCGCCCCAGATGAGGGCCACCAGGCCGACGATCGAGACCTCGGCCGCGCCCTCGGAGATCGCCTGGAAGGTCCGGGTGAGCAGGTCGCGCAGCGGTGGCAGCTGGGCCGAGATGGCGTCGATGATCGAGGCCTGGCGGGCCGGGTCGTGGACGATGAAGCCGATCACGGCCGCGACGATCAGCAGCGCCGGCAGGAGCGCGAACAGGGCGTTGTAGGCCAGGCCGTCGGCCAGGATGCCGCCACCGATCCGGCCGTAGGCAGCCACGATCGCCCGCACTCGGCGCGGCCAGCGCCGGTCGAGGAATGCCAGCCAGGCGAGCCGCAGTGCGTGCCGTCGCCCCGGCACCTCGGATTCGACGACGCCGATCTAGAGCTCCTCGAACAGCCCCGGCTGGAGATCCCCGGCCCGGACCGTGCGCGGCGCTGCGACCAGGGCCCGGACCTGGGCCCGTCGGACGAAGCGACGGCCACCCAGCTTGATGCTCTGCAGTCGTCCGGTGCGCGCCCAGCGGCCGATCGTCTCCGGGCGGAACTGGATGTTCGCGGCGGCCAGGATCCGGGCGGCTTCGCCCAGGCTGATCCAGTCCGAGGGGGTCGCCACGTCAGTCGGCCGAGCCGCTGGAGCTGGTCGCGGCCGGCGCGTCCTTGGTGGCACCGGCGCCGGACTTGCGGCTGTCGCCCTTCGACTGGCCGCTCGTCGAACCGTCCTTGGTCGTCGACGACGCTCCGCCGGAATCGCCCGAGTCGCCCGAGCTGCGCGTGTCGCCGCCGCCGTCGTGGCTCGAATCCGACCCAGGCTCGCCACCCCCGCCACCGGAGCCGTTACCGGAGCTGGTCTCGCCCGAGCGGGCGGGCCGGGAGTGGCCGCCGCTGCGGTCCTTCTTGGCCCAACCGGATCCCTTGAAGTGGATCGTCGGCGGGTTGAACGCCTTGCGCAGCGTCCCGACTGCGCCGCAGGCCGGACAGGCTGCCGGCGGCCCGGCGTTGATCGAATGGACGATCTCGGAGGTCTTGCCGCAGTTCGAGCAGATGTAGTCGTAGGTGGGCATCTGGGCGACCGCTACCCGCGCAGCAGGCGCATGCCGCACTTCGGGCAGTAGAACGCGCGCTCGTGAGCCGAGGCGAAGCCGCAGTGTGCGCAGACCAGGCCGCCCCGACCGGCGGCCGGCACGGGCCGCTCAAGCGAGGTCAGCCCGAGCGAGTACTGGTTGGCCATGATGTTGGTCAGCAGCCCACCCAGGATCCGGGCGCCGTTGCGGTCGGTGTCGCCGCGCACGCCCCGCCCGCCCCAGCCGACGACCGCGCGCAGGACCAGGTCGCCGTTCGACTCGTCCCAGTGCGAGGCGACGCCGCCCACGATCGCGCTGTACTCCGGATAGCCCGATGTGTCGGTCTCCCCGTCGAGCAGCCCGACGGCGAACGTGTCGAAGGCCAGGTCCACCGCGTCGATCGACTCGAGGACGAC
>DATGGC010000037.1:0-2385 GCA_035308745.1 Candidatus Limnocylindrales bacterium
ACGGTGCGGGCGAATGATCGGCCACACGTCGGCCTACCGCACATTCGACGGGCTGGTCGTCTGCCGGCCGGACACGGCGCCCCAGCAGATCGCGCTCGCCCTGTGATGCGAGCGACCGGCTCTCGTCTGATCGCCCGCCCGCCCGTGGCCCGGCCCGAGACCGAGTACGTCACCCCGCGCCAGCTGGTGCTGGCCGTCCTGTGCCTGCTCTTCCTGGTCGTCGCGTTCTGCGGCGCTGTCGCTGTGGGCTGGGCCTCGATCGGAACCCCGACGCCGTGAGCCGGCTCGTCTACAGCCTCCGCCCGCTCTCGGCCTGGCCGTACCCGGCCACGCCCTACCAGGACCAGCGCCACCGGCCGTTCTCGACTCCCTGGACCCAGACGCAGAACCAGCTCGCCGACGAGATCGAGAAGCTCGACGGCTCGAGCATCGTCCTGGGCCTCGGCCACACCGAATGGGACGTGCGCCAGGACGGCCAGCTGCGGGCCAACGCCAAGCCGCTGAGCCACCAGGGCGTCGAGATCAGCTTCACGACCCCACGGGGCCGCCTGACCTACGCCACGGACGTCTGCGACTTCTGGCAGGACAACGTCCGCTCGATTGCCCTGGGCCTCGAGGCGCTCCGCGCCGTCGACCGCTACGGGATCACCCGGAAGGGCGAGCAGTACGCGGGCTTCGCCCAGCTGGCCGCCGGCGGCCCGGATCCGGAGCGCGGCCGGATCCTCGTCGAGCGGGCGGGGAGCCTGCGGGAGGCCCAGCGCCGCCATCACCCCGACAACGGTGGCCTCGAGGCCGACTTCGTCGACGTGATCGCGTTCCGCGACCAGCAGGCCCGGATCGCCTCGTGAACATGCACTACCTGGCCGACTTCGATCTCGACGGCGACGTCTGCGAATGCGGTGCACCGGTCGACGGTCACCCGCCGATCCCGAAGCCCAGCAGTGTCACCGAAGGCCGCGGCGTCGGCGGCGAGGTCCACGTCTTCTCCCGCGAGTGGCGGGCCACCGGCGAGGCCCCGGTCGACAGCCGCCGGCGCTACCCCGTCTTCGTCGGCCCCCGCGGCGAGGGGATCCAGATCACCCGACCCGCCCGCCGGGCCAGGGACGGGGGCGGCCGGCCGCGGGGCGAAGGCGACGCTCGCGTCATCGATGCGATCCGGGCCAATCCCGGCGCGAGCTTCGCGGACATCGCCGGCGTCATCGGCGTCTCGCGCCAGTCGATCTACAACCGAATCGCGCGGATGGAGCGCGAAGGCTCGATGCCGGCCGAGGTCATTGCCTGGCGTGATCGGAGGGCATCCCTGTGAAGCCGGCGTCGCTCCGCCAGCTCGAGATCTACGACGCGGTCGTGCGCTTCGGTACGGTCGCGAAGGCGGCTGAGGCCCTCGGTGTAACGGGCAACACGATCTACAAGGGACTCAAGGGCTACGAGCTCGCCACCGGCACGAAGTCTCCCGCGATCGGGAACCAGGGCGGTGAGCGCGCTGGGTTGAAGAAGCGAAACGAGGCCATCCGGCAGACGCCCGAGCGGCTCGAGGCCCTCGAGGAGAAGGTCGAGGCACAGACCAAGGTCATCGCGCAGATGGCCTCGGAACTGCAGGACCTGGCCGACGGCCTGCGCCTCTTTTTCCAGCGCCAGCCGGTCATCCTGACGCCCGCCCGCGATGCCCTGGTGCCCACGCACCGGCGGATCGCTGACGGCGGCATCGGCGGCCGCCGGGAGGCGCGCGGATGACGGACCTGGATACGCGCGCCCAGGTCGTCCTCAACCGGCTCCTGGACGGCCCTGCCTCGACGGTGGAGCTCCAGCAGCTCACCGGCATCGTGCACGCGCCCAAGCAGATCCTCGACCTGCGCCGGGCCGGCCACACGATCACGCGCCGACGCCTGCCCTCGGGCATCGCGATCTATAGCATGGGCGCTCCGGTGGGCGCTGGATCCGTGAAGGAACCGCGCTCCTCTGCCACGCCAGCCCCCTCCCGAGCGCCTGAGTTCGGCGACCCTGACCTCATCCGATCGATGCGTCCGAAGCGTCGCCGGCGATGACCGTCGAGCGGGTCGTCTGCACCTGTGACCACCACGACGATCGCCATGCGACCGGCGGGTGCGTCCTGTGCCCGTGCTCGCGCCTGGTGCCGCGCCGGCCGCCGAGCGCCCACACCCGGGAGAACGGCCAGCCGAAGCTGCGCTACGCCACCAGGGCCGACGCCAAGGCTGCAGGCAAGCGATACCCGGACCACAGGCGCATGCGGGCCTACGAGTGCCCGAGCTGTGGCGGCTGGCACCTGTCGAGCTCACAGCGGAGGCCTGCCGAGTGACGGGCGGCGGACGCATCGGTCGGTTCGACCTGGCCAGGCAGGAGCCCGCCATCGAGGTCTGGCTTGCG
>DATGGC010000038.1:0-9566 GCA_035308745.1 Candidatus Limnocylindrales bacterium
GGCGGCCCGGCGACGCGACGGCCGAAGCGACCGGCCGGACAGCCTCGTCGTCGTCATCATCCACCTGACCGGAGGCCGCGGCCGCGACGGCTCGCCGGGCGGTTGCCTCGCGCGCCTGGCGTGCTGCCCGATCCGCCTCAACTGATCGGTCGAGATCGTCGAGCTCGGGATCGTTCGTGGCCCCCGAGCGTTCCTCGTTCAGCCAGCGCGAGCCGGCCAGCCCGGCCGCGGCGCCGGCGGCAACGTCCGCGCCCCGCCCGCCGCTCGAGCCGGCGGTCGAACCCGCTCCGCCAGAACCGGCGCTCCCGACCAGGAAGGGCGGCGCTTCAGCGTCGTCGGGATCCTGGTCCGAGCCCGCGACCCAGGTCGGCGGGGCGGCCCAGTCGCGGCTCTTCGAACGGCCGGCGGCGTCAGCCGGGCGCGCGGAGGCGGCGGCGGATTGATCCGCGTACAGGTCGTCGTCGACGGGCGGCCGGGTCGGGTCCGATCCGCGGCCGGGCCGGGCAAGACCCGCCAGCTCGCTACGGTCGACGGACGGCTTGGCTCGAGCGGCCTCGCGCCGGGCCCAATCCTGGAACGTCGGGCAGGCGGCGAAGCCGGGCGACAGGCAGAACGCCTCCTGGTGGGCGATCGCCCGGGGCGCCGGCCGAATCTCGGCGTAGCATCGGTGGCGATGGTCCGGCGCGTCGGCTCGGGCATCGCGGTCGTCTTCGAAGGCGACGAATGGACAGGCGAGCGCACCGGTCGGGGTTGGCTCCGTCATCCCGAGGATGATACCGCCCCAAACCGCACCGCGAGGCCCGTTTGACAGCCTCCGACGGCACTCTGACACTGAGCACGACCCCCAGGCACCTTCAAAGGAGAGGCCCAGATGTCCGAGATCACGAAGCGACTTCGCCAGGCGATTGCGCCCACGACCGTCGTCCACGCCCACTGCGATATCCCGTGTGGGATCTACGACCCGGCCGGCGCAGTCCTCGCGGCCCAGACCGTGGCCAAGATGGTCGACCTGATCAACGGCCTGGAAGGCAGCAGCGTCGCCGATCGCAACAAGTTCGCCCGCTGCGTCGCGGTCAAGGAGCAGCACGCCGAGCTGGTCAAGCACGAGGTCCAGGTGATCTGGTCCGACTACTTCAAGCCCGAGCACCTGACCGCCAATCCCGACCTGCACACCAAGGTCTGGAACCTGCTCAAGCTCGCCGGCAAGAACAAGCAGAACGTCGATGCCGAGGCGGCCGCCCAGCTCCAGGCGGCGGTCAAGGAGTTCTCCGACATCTTCTGGTCGACCAAGAAGTAGCCGGACTGGACGCTGCCGTCGGGTCGAGGCCGGGCGGCCGCGCCACGTCGATCGACCAACGTCCGCGCCCGCCGGAACGCGTCTGGCGGGTCGTGGTCGCCGGCGATTCGATGCGCCCGGCGCTGGCCGCCGGCGACTGGCTGCTCGTCGATCCCACGACCTCGCGCTGGCCGCGGCGGGGCACCATCGTCGTCGTTCGAGAGCCCGGCAGCGAGCTCCTCGTGGTCAAGCGGCTGGCTGGCCGGCCGGGCGATGGCCTGCCGACGCCGGATGGCCCCCGGAAACTGGGCGACGACAAGGCATGGCTGCTGGGCGACGCCCCTGATGCCTCGGTCGATTCGCGCTCGTACGGGCCGGTCGGCCTCGAGCGACTCGTCGGCCGCGCCTGGCTGCGCTATGGCCCGCCGGGCCGGCCGCTCGGCTTGATCAGCCGCTTCCGTCCCAGGACCGGCTAGGCCGGCCGGATCAGCTCGGCGCCGAGCAGGTCGATCATCGCCAGGTCGCGGGGCAGGAAGTCCTGGAGCATCAGGCGCCCGACACCCAGGGCCTCCAGCTGGGCAACCTGCGCCCGGAACTGCTCGGGCGTGCCCGTCACCCAATGGGGCTCACGCTTGGCGAGCCAGGTCGCACCCTGGTCCGGCGTCGCGAAGGCGGCAATGACCTCGGCCCGCCGGCGGGCGACCTCCGCCTCGTCGCGACCGACCAGCACGCCGATCATCGCCGAGCGGCGGATCGAGCTCGGGTCCCGGCCGATGGCCCGGCAGGCGGCGTCGAGATCGGCGTAGTGACCGGGGATCGCGGCAACCTTGCTGTCGGTCAGGTTGAACTCGTCGGCGTAGCGTGCCGCGATCCGCAGCCCGCGGGGCGTGCCCCCACCGCCGACGATGATCGGCGGGTGGGGTCGCTGGACCGGCTTCGGCCGGAAGAGGGCATCGCTGACGTGCCAGCGCGGACCGCTCGATGACCAGCCGTCGGGCTCTGTCCACAGGCCATGGAGGATCGCCAGGCTCTCCTCGAGCATCTCCGCCCGTTCGGCGACCGGCGGGAATGGAATCCCCAGGCGCCTGTGCTCGCCTTCGTGCCAGCCGGTACCGAGGGCAACGTCAACCCGTCCGCTGCTCATCTCATCGACGGTCGTCACGATCTTGGCGAACGGGCCCGGCAGCCGATACGTCACCGGGGAGACAAGCGCTCCCAGCCGGATAGTGCTTGTCTCGCGGGCGATGCCGGCCAGGACGGTCCAGGCGTCGGTCGTTGGCAGGTTGCCCGGGCCGGGGAAGCTCTCGTAGTGATCGGACCGGAAGAACGCCTCGAATCCGGCCGCCTCGGCCCGCTGGGCCACCGCGAGCTGCTCCGCATAGGTGATCCCCTGCTGGGGCTCGAGCATGATCGCGAAGCGCATCGAGACCGGCTCCTCCTGCGGCGCCCGCGCCGCCGTTCGTTTCGGATCGCGCGGATCATCAGGATCGCCCTGATCATCACGCTTGACATAACTGTTCGGTCGCGTATGATAGTTCACGTCATGCAAACTATCGATTCGAAACGAGACGACCTCGTCGAGTCAATTCTGTCCGATGTCGGCTGGTCACTGCGCGAGCTGCGCTGTGCCTCGACCGAGAAGTTCGTCAAGGCCGGGATCAGCATGACCCAGATCCATGTCCTGCGGCAGCTCGAGCAGCACGGCACGATGTCGATGAGCCGGATCGCCGAGCTCCTCGACGTGTCCCTGTCGAACGCCACCGGGATCATCGACCGGATGGCCGAGCGCGGGCTGGTGGAACGGGTACGGGTGCCGGATGACCGGCGGGTCGTGCTTGTCCAGCCGTCCGACCTCGGGATCCGGGCCCTCGACGAAACCGAGGGCATCAAGCTCGATCGGATCCGGGCCATCTGCGACCGGCTCGACGACGTCCAGCTGCGACGGATCACCCAGGCCCTGGGTGACCTGCGAGTCGCGATCGCGGCGGAATTCGGGCTCGACGTCGAGGACACCCATCCAATTCATCACCACGCGACGTCGGCCGGCTGAGCCGGACGACCACCCCAGCACGGCAAGGGAAGGGATACATGGAAGCATTTCCGGATAACAGTCAGGCGGGCGGGGCGTCCGCGGAGAACGATCCAGCGCTCCTGCTCGACCGGCGGGCCAAGTTCGAGATCCTTGGCGCGATCCTGCTCGGCCTGTTCCTGGCAGCGCTCGACCAGACGATCGTCGGGCCGGTCCTGCCGCGCATCGTGACCGAGCTGAAGGGCGCCGACCTCTACACCTGGGTCGTCACGATCTTCCTGGTCACCAGCACGATCACCGTCCCGATCTACGGCAAGCTCTCCGACCTGTACGGCCGGCGGCCGCTGCTGATGATCGGCATCGTCCTGTTCCTGATCGGCTCGGCGCTGTCCGGCCTGAGCCAGTCGATGTGGGAGCTGATCCTCTTCCGGGGCATCCAGGGCCTGGGCGCGGGCGCCCTCTTCCCGATCGCCCTGGCCGTGATCGGCGACCTGTTCACGCCCGCCGAGCGGGGCAAGTACCAGGGCCTGTTCGGTGCCGTCTTCGGCATCGCCTTCCTGGTCGGACCCGGCCTGGGTGGCTTCCTGACCGACAACTTCAGCTGGCACTGGGTCTTCTTCGTCAACCTGCCGATCGGGATCGTGGCCCTGGCCGTGATCTTCCGGTTGCTGCCGAACATCAAGGGCCGCCGGCGCGACATCAAGATCGACTATGCCGGCGTGGTGACCCTGACCCTGGGCCTGATGCCGATCCTGATCGGCCTGACCCTCGCCGAGACGTCGCAGTGGAGCGACCCGGCGGTGTGGGGCACGATCGTGGCCGGCGTCGTCTTCCTGGGCATCTTCATCTTCGTCGAGTCGCGGGCGGCCGAGCCGATCATCCCGCTCCACCTCTTCCGCAACCGGACGTTCAGCGCCTCGATGATCGCGATCTTCCTGGCCACCTTCGGCTTCGGGGCGGCGATCATCTTCCTGCCCCTCTACTTCCAGATCGTCCAGGGCTCGAGCGCCACGGCGTCGGGCTACCAGCTCCTGCCGTTCCTGTTCGGCCTGATCATCGCCTCGATCGGCTCCGGGATCCTGGTCAGCCGGACCGGTCGCTACAAGGCGCTCGTCGTGGGCGGCCTGGCCATCCTGGCCGTCGGCCTGTACCTGATGTCCTTCCTGCGCGCCGATACTCCGAACGTGGTCCTGTGGGGCTGGATGTTCGTGGCCGGCTTCGGCGTCGGACCGACCTTCGCCGTATTCACGATCATCGTCCAGAACGCGGTGCCGTTCAGCGAGCTGGGGGCGGCCACCGCCGACCTGACCCTCTTCCGCCAGATCGGGACGACGATGGGCCTGACCCTCGCCTTCACGTTCTTCCGTGAGAACCTGACCTGGACCCTCCTCCACGACCAGATCGTGGCCGCCGGGGCGCCTGCGTCGGCCGTGCCGACGACGCCACCGCCCGGCTTCGACCTCAGCTCGCTGACCTCGGTCACGAGCACCGGCGACCCGCTCGCGTTCGTGAGTACCCTGCCGACCCAGCTCCAGGCGATCTTCGTCCAGGGCTTCCACCAGGCCTTCACGCTCGCCATCTCGAGCTCGATGCTCCTGGGCGTCGGCGCGGCCGCGGTGTCGGTGGTCGTCGCGGCGATCTTCCTCAAGGAGATCCCGCTTCGGACGAGCACCGCAGCGCAGGCGGCGGCCAGCGCTCGGCTAACCACAGAGGCCGAGATCAGCGTGGCCCGCCCGGCGCTCGACTAACCGCCCACGGGCAGCCACTCCGGCTTCCAGTCCTCGATCAACCTCCGGCCCTGCCACCGACGACGTGGCGGGGCCGGTCTGCGTTTCCGGTTAGGCTGAGGTCGATGGCCGATCAACCTGCCGCCCTTCTTGCTCCCGTCCCAGCTGACCTGCAGGCCCTGGGCACGGCCGGCGCGCCATTCGTGGCCGTCCTCGCGCTCGCGGAGCTGCCCCTCGGGGCGATGCACCGGGTCACCCGGGGCGACCTCGACGTGCTCCTCGCCCACACCAGCGCGGGGATCGTCGCGACGGACGATCGCTGCCCGCACATGTCCGCCCCGTTGTCGATCGGCGTCCTCGACGGCTGCCTCGTCGATTGCCCGCTCCACAGCGGGCGCTTCGACCTGTCGACCGGGGAGCCGGTCCAGATGCCGACGACCGGCGGTCTCGATCCTCACGGGGTCTACCACCCGACCTGGTCGGCCGCCGGCTTGCCGCCCAAGGAGGATCCGCCGGGCAAGAAGGCCGAGGCGCGCCGGCTGACCCGCGTCCGCCGACTCCGCTACTACCCGCTGCGCATCGTCGACGGCCAGATCGAGGTCGCCCTGCCGACCCAGGCGGGCTAGCCGCGGAGCTCGACTTCCTCGTCGGGATCGACGTGGTCGTCCTGGGTGTACTCCCGGATCAGGCGCAGGACGTGGTCCGGGTCGTCGGTGACATGGAACAGATGCAGGTCGTCGGCATCGATCGTGCCGGCCGGCAGCTGCACCCGGCGCATCCAGTCGATCAGCCCGCTCCAGTACTCGCGCCCGACCAGGATCACCGGGAAGTGCTCGATCTTGCCGGTCTGGATCAGGGTCAGCGCCTCGAACAGCTCGTCCATGGTGCCCACCCCGCCGGGCAGGATCACGAACGCGTCGGCGTACTTCACGAACATCGTCTTGCGGGCAAAGAAGTAGCGGAAGTCGACGCCCAGGTCGACATACGGATTGAGCGACTGCTCATGGGGCAGCTCCACGTTGCAGCCGACCGAGATTCCGCCGCCCTCCTGGCAGCCCCGATTGGCTGCCTCCATCACGCCCGGCCCGCCACCGGTGATCACCGCGAAGCCGGCCTCGGCCAGCCGGCGGCCGATCGCCCGGGCCAGCTCGTAGGTATGGCTGCCCTCCTTGATCCGGGCCGAGCCGAAGACGGTGACCGCCGGGCCGAGCGTCGCCAGGGCGTCGAAGCCGTCGACGAACTCGGCCTGGATGCGCAGCACCCGCCAGGGATCCTCGCTGATGAACGCCGGCCGGCTCGAGCGGGTGAGGAGCTTCTCGTCCTCGGTCCGCTTGCCAGTGCCCTCCATCCGGGCCGTGGTCCGGGGATCGACCGTCACCCGGCCGCGGCGGCGGCGCTCGGCCGAGCCTGACAGCTCGGGTCCCTGTTCATCTGGCATGCCCCAAGGATGCACCCGACGGGCGGGGCTCGTCAGCCAGGTGGGGTCAGCCGGCTCGCGGCGCCGCGAGCCAGCGCTTCCAGGCGTCCTCGTCCCGTCCCGCGCTCAATTCGTTGCCCAAGCGGACGAGCGGCAGGCGGAGGAGGCGCTGGTCGGCCAGCAGGCGCTCGACGACCTCCGCGTCGGTCAGCCGGAGGTAGGCGAAGCCAAGCTCGCGGGCGACCCGGCCGTCGGCGTCGAGGACCGTCCGGGGCCCCAGGCGATCGGTGAACCTGCGCAGCTCGCCGGCCGCCATCGGCTTGCGCCGCAAGTCGACGAAATGGATCGTGACCCGGCGCTCCTTGAAGAAGCGCTGGGCGGCCCGGGTCGGCTGGTCATCGACGAGGCCGAAGATCTGGACCGAGGGGGCGGACGGCTGGGCCACGCACCGAATCGTAGCCGCTCGGCGGGCGGTACCATCGGGCCTGTTGGTCACCCCTGGAGGTCAGCGATGACGGTCTGGTTCACGGTCCAGCTCGACGACAAGCCCGGCTCCCTGGCCCGCGTGGCAGCCGCCCTGGCAGAGCGCGGCGTCAACATCACCGGGATCGTCGGCGTGGCCGAGGATACCGACGGCGCCCTGATGCTCACGACCAGCGACGCCGCGGCGACTCGGGCCGCCTTCGAGGCGCTCGGCCAGGCATTCGAGGAGCACGACCC
Source organism: Candidatus Limnocylindrales bacterium (assembly GCA_035308745.1). Taxonomy (GTDB): domain Bacteria; phylum Chloroflexota; class Limnocylindria; order Limnocylindrales; family CSP1-4; genus Palsa-1033. The sequence continues at coordinate 7,170 of DATGGC010000038.1, forward strand.
GACCGGCGGCGTCGAGCCCGAGCGGATGTCGGTCGCCGACCTGCGGCCCCGCGGGTGAGCCCGGCCGGACGCTGCTGATGCGGGTCGCAACCTGGAACGTCAACTCGCTCAAGGCCCGCCTCGATCGAGTCGAGGAGTGGCTCACGATCGCGGCGCCGGACGTCCTGCTGATGCAGGAGACGAAGCTGTCCGACGAGGCGGCGCCGGTCCTGCCCTTCGCGATGGCCGGCTACGAGCTCGCCCACCACGGCCAGGGACGCTGGAACGGCGTCGCGATCGCCAGCCGGGTGGGGATCACCGATGTCGTGACCAACTTCGGGGACGGGCCGGTCGTGGGCGCCGGCGGTGCGGCCGCGGCCGCCGGCGCCGACGATGCACCCGACGACGGCCTGGGGCCTGAGGCGCGGATGATCTCGGCGCGCTGCGGCGGCATCCGGGTGGTGAGCATCTACGCCCCGAACGGCCGAGCCCTCGACACCCCGTTCTATGCCGCCAAGCTGGCCTGGTACGACCGCCTGATCCGCTGGCTCGAGGAGACCCAGGACCCCAGCGACGCGATCCTGATCGGCGGGGACTTCAACGTCGCGCCGGACGACCTCGACGTGTACGACCCGCTGGCCTACGTCGGGGCCACCCACGTGTCCGATGCCGAGCGAGCCGCCCTGGCCCGGCTGCGCGACTGGGGTCTCGTGGACGTGGTCCGGCCGTTCCATCCCGAGGCCGGCTTCTACACCTGGTGGGACTACCGGGCCGGCAATTTCCACAAGAACCTGGGGATGCGCATCGACCACCTGTATGCGTCCCGTTCGGTCGCGTCGCGGGTAACCGCCGCCGAGCGCGACCGTGATGCGCGCAAGGGCAAGCTGCCCTCCGATCACGCCCCGCTGTATGTCGACCTGGCTGGCTGAGATCGGCCCGAGTCGCTAGGATTCGCGCCCTGATGACTGAACCCCGCGACGATCCCGCCGCCGACCTCGAGCAGGCGCTCAGCGCCTACCTCGACGCCCAGCGGATGACCCGCCGGCAGCTGCTCGAACGGATCGCCGCGGTCGGCGCCGCGGCGGCGCTGGCGCCGGTGATCGCGGCCTGCGCCGCCGGTCCCGCCGATCGTGCAGCTGCGGCGTCGCGCTCCGGTGCGGCCGCCGCTGGCCAGCCTGCGGCCGAGGCTGCGCCGGCGGTGACCGCTGTGGCGGCCCCGGAGGCGGCCGCCCTGCCCGCGGCGCCCGTTCAGGCCGCTGCCGCGAGCTCCCACGTGGTCGCCCGGATCATCGCCCGCCTCGTCTCCCGGGGTTAGCCCAGGGCCCCGCCGAAGCGGCCCGGACCGGGAACCTACGACTTGGCGGCGGCCCTGGCTCCCAGGCGAGCCGCGGTCTTGGCCTCGGTGGCGATCCCGCCGGTCAGCTCGGTCTTGGGCGGCGGCGTGTCGTAGCGCTCGCGGACCGTGCGCCGGACCTGGATCCCGTCGTTGGCGTAGTGGTCGGCGATCATCAGGTCGAAGGCATGGACGCTGGCCTCCTGGTTCGAGAACCGGCCGGCGACCCAGCTCCGCGAATTCGTGCCACGGTGCTGGAGCTCGCACACGTGCCAGTCCTGGCGGTTGGTCAGGTCCCAGAAGTCGAACGCGTCGCTGGCGTCGAAGCCGGGCATCGCCATCGTCGACGGCTCGAACAGCCAGTCGCAGATCACGACGGTCTTGTCGACGCCCTGGGGCACCAGCCGGTGGACCAGGACGTAGTCGGGATGGATCGAGATGAACGTGTTCGGCCAGAGCAGGTAGTAGTAGACCCGCCGCTCGTCGACAGGGGTGATGCCCGGGATCGCGGGCCGGCCGTTGCGGTGGCCGCCTTCGAGGGCCATCGTCTCGGCGCCACCGGCCAGCTCCATCCAGCCGCCCTCCCAGGGGCCCTCGCTGGCGTAGTCGCCGCCCAGGTCGTAGGGCGTCAGCTTGTTGAGCTGGGGGTGGAGGCCCGGGCAGTGGTAGCACTCGGAGTAGTTCTCGCCGATGAACTTCCAGTTCGAGCCGACCTCGTAGCGGACCTGCTTGGCCGAGCGCAGCGCGCCGAAGTCGAAGCGGTTCCAGTGGGGCACGAGATCGGCCAGGAAGTCGGTCAGCTCCGGCCCGTCGGGATCGAGCGAGACGAACACGAAGCCCTGCCAGACGGCCAGGCGAACCGGGGTCAGCCCGAACGTCTCGAAGCTGAAGTCCTCGAGATCCTCGGTGTGCTTGGCCCGGATCAGCTTGCCGTCGAGGTCGTAGATCCAGGCGTGGTAGGGGCACTGGAAGCGGACGGCCTTGCCGCACTGCTCCTCGACGACTGCCGTTCCGCGGTGCTGGCAGACGTTGTAGAAGGCGCGCAGGACGCCGTCCCGGGCGCGGACGATGACCAGCGGCTCGCC
>DATGGC010000039.1:0-4205 GCA_035308745.1 Candidatus Limnocylindrales bacterium
GCGCTCCTCGGCCAGCCGGTAGACGATCAGGTCGTCGAGGATCCCGCCGTTCGGAGCGCAGATCATCGAGTACTGCGCCCGGCCGACCTTGAGCAGAGGCGGCTCCGAGACGAGGGCGGCCGATAGCGCCTCGCCGGCGTCCGGGCCTTCGACGAACAGCTCGCCCATGTGCGACAGGTCGAACAGCCCCGCCCGTTCCCGGACCGCGCGGTGCTCCTCGATGATCCCGGCGTACTGGAGCGGCATCTCCCAGCCGCCGAAGGTCGTCATCTTCGCGCCGAGCGCGGTGTGGCGGCCGGCCAGCGGGCTGCTGTGGGGCGGTGCCTCGAGGGCCTCGCCGGTCACCGGGACTCCCGCTCGCCGACGATCGCCGCAGCTCGCTCGACGAGCCCTCGCTCGGTCTCGAACGTGAGCAGTCCGCCGGCATCGGCCAGGTCGACCCAGCGCACGTCGTCGAACTCGTGATCATGGCGAGCCAGGTCGCCGCCGGTCGGTTCCATCAGGAAATAGTGGACGGTCTTGTGGATCCGGGTGCCCTGCTGGACGAAGGTGTACGAGATCGACTCGAACGGGTCGGTGATCCGGACGTCCAGGCCGGTCTCCTCGGTCACCTCGCGCAGCGCCGTCTGCTCGGTCGTCTCACCGGGGTTGGGCGTGCCCTTGGGCAGCGTCCAGGTGTAATGGTCGCCCTCCCGCCGTCGCCGGCCGGCAACGAACTGGGGGATCCCCGCTTCACGCCGGATCACGATGCCGCCGGCGGAAGTCGCGCTGCTGTTCCTCAGGCGAGCCACGGCGCCGACGCGGCACTCGGCCGGTCACGCCTGATGGGCTGACCGAGGCGCGTCCAGCGAAAGGCGACGACGGGCCGGATCCGTCCGGTCCGGAGTCCGGCGTGCGAGCGAGCCGGCTGGATCGAGCGCCAGCTGGCGCGCAGCTGGACGTACGGTCCGAGGTCCGTCCGACGCAGGGCGGTCTGATGGCTGGACGCCGCCTGGAAGGTCGTCGTCCGCAGTCCGAGCCGTCGCTCGCGAGCGCGCGGCGACGAATGGACAAAGCGCGCTGCGGGACGTGCCGCGTACTTCGCGGCAATGCTGTGCTGCATCTCGCAATCCTACCTGCTCAGGACGGCATTGCAAGAGCGTCGCGCAGTCTTCGGGCAGCGTCCGGTGTCAGCGTGCCACGGTCGGCCGCGAGGCGGATCTCACGCTCGGCCGCGGCGCGGTACAGGTCCAGCACACCCGGTGCGTGGGCGGCCAGCGTCTGCAGGTGGGCCTCGAGGGTGCCCACGTCGCCGCGGGTGATCGGGCCGGTCAAGGCGGCCGGGATCCCCAGGACCCGGGCGTTGCCCAGGGTCTGCTCGATGAGCGGCCCATAGATCGCCAGTGAGCTCGCCTCGTCAAGGCCGGCCACCCGGCCGAGCTCGGCGATCGCGTCGAGCAGGGCGTCGAAGCCGCCGGCGGCGAGAACCGCCGCGGCGTGGTACGCGGCCTTCGAGCCGGGCGCCAGCCGGACGGCGGTGGCGCCGATCGCCTCGGCCATCGCCGCCAGCAGGGCGAGCAGCTGCTCGTCGCCCTCGACCGCGATGGTCGCCCCGTGGAGCGCCGCGACCGCCCGCTCGGTGTCGGCAAATGCAACCAGCGGATGGAACGACCCGATCTGGGTCCCGGCAGCCATCGCCGGCCTGAGCACCTCGGCGCCCAGTGCGCCGCTGGTATGGACGAGGGCCTGGCCCGAGTACAGGCGCAGCCCGGCGGCCAGGCCGGGCAAGGCGTCATCGGGCACGGCCAGCAGGATCAGCTCGGCCTCGTCGAGGATGGCCGTGGCATCGGCGAAGGTGCGCGTCCCGCCGACCAGCCGGCTGAACCGCTCGCGCCGGGCGGGGTCCCGGCTGGCGACCGCGGCGATCGGCCAGCCGGCCCGGCTGAGGGCCACGCCGAGGGCCGTCCCGACCGCCCCGGCGCCGACGATCCCGAGGTAGGGCGGCTGGCCCGGCTGGGCGTGCTCGTGAGGATGGCGGTGGGCGTGGGCCCGGCCGTCGCCGTGGTCGTGGCCGCGGGCGGCGTCGGGATCGAGCTCGAGGCCGGCCTCGGCGGCAACGGCCGCAAGGCGGCTCTCGCTTCCGGCCGGGTCGCTCTCGTCGGGGTCGTGCTTCGGCTCGCTCCAGACCTTCATCGGCGGCAGTACGATTCCATGCCACGAGTCTAGCGACGCCACAGAAGGGTCAACGGTGCCAGTCCAGGATCCATTCGCCGCCCGGTCGAGTCTCGGCCCGGGCCTGCCCGACTACTACCGGCTGGCTGCCCTGGACGGGCTCCCTGAGCTGGGCACGCCGCTCGAGCGGGTGCCGATGACCCTCAAGGTCCTCCTCGAGAACCTGCTCCGCCATGCCGGCCGGGGGGTCGTGACCGAGGACGACGTCCGGACCCTGGCCGCCTGGCGGCCCGGTGGCGCGGCCGAGGCCGAGGTCCCGTTCATGCCCGCCCGGGTCCTCCTCCAGGACTTCACCGGGGTGCCGGCCATCGTCGACCTGGCGATGATGCGCGACGCGATGGCCGGCCTGGGCGGCGATCCGGACCGGATCAACCCGCTGGTGCCGGCCGACCTGGTGATCGACCATTCGGTCCAGGTCGACCAGTTCGGCACGCCCCGGGCCTTCGCGTTCAACGTGGAGCGCGAGTACCAGCGCAACGGTGAGCGCTACCAGCTCCTGCGCTGGTCGCAGGAGGCGTTCCAGGGCCTGCGGGTGGTGCCGCCCGGGACCGGCATCGTCCACCAGGTCAATCTCGAGTTCCTGGCCAGCGTGGTCGCGACCCGGGCCGACGAGGACGGCCCGGTGGCCTTCCCGGACACCCTGGTCGGGACCGACTCGCACACCACGATGGTCAACGGGCTGGGCGTCCTGGGCTACGGGGTCGGCGGGATCGAGGCCGAGGCGGTCCTCCTCGGCCAGCCGCTCTACCAGCCGATGCCCCGGATCGTCGGCGTCCGGCTCCACGGCAGCCTGCCCAGCGGCTCGACGGCCACCGACCTGGTCCTGGTGGTGACCGAGATGCTGCGCCGGTTCGGGGTGGTCGGCGCCTACGTCGAGTTTACCGGCGACGGCCTGGCCTCCCTGGCCCTGCCCGACCGGGCGACGATCAGCAACATGAGCCCCGAGTTCGGTGCCACTTCGACGCTCTTTCCAATCGACGAGGAGACGATCAGCTACCTGCGCCTCACCGGTCGCAGCCCAGAGCAGGTCGAGCTCGTCGAGCGCTACGCCCGGACCCAGGGGCTGTGGCGGCTGGCCAGCGCCGCGCCGGCCTTCGACGACCTGCTCGAGCTGGACCTGGCCAGCGTCGATCCGGCCGTGGCCGGGCCGCGCCGGCCGCAGGACCGGGTGCCCCTGGCGGAGCTGCCGGCGAACTTCCGGACCTCGTTCCCGGCTGCGATGCCCTCCCCTGCCGCGGCCCGGATGGAAGGCGAAGGCGGACCCGCCGACGGTGCCGATGGCGCGGTTGTCGTGGAGCTCGATGGCGAGCGGGCCGTCATCCGGAGCGGCTCGGTGGCCATCGCCGCGATCACCTCGTGCACCAACACGTCCAACCCGACGGTCATGGTCGGGGCCGGCCTGCTGGCCCGCAACGCGGTCACTCGCGGCCTGCGCGTCTCGCCGCTGGTCAAGACCTCGCTGGCGCCCGGCTCCAAGGCCGTCACGGGCTACCTCGAGGCGGCCGGCCTGATGGCCCCCCTGGCCGACCTCGGCTTCGCCCTGGCCGGCTACGGCTGCACAACCTGCATCGGCAACTCCGGCCCGCTCGACGCGCCGATCGCGGCTGCGATCGAGGAGCACGACCTGGTCGTCGCAGCGGTCCTCTCGGGCAATCGCAACTTCGAGGGCCGGATCCATCCCCTGGCGCGGGCCAGCTATCTCGCCTCGCCGCCGCTGGTCGTCGCCTTTGCCCTCGCCGGGCGGGTGGACATCGACCTGACCAGCGAGCCGCTGGGGACCGGCTCGGATGGCCGGCCGGTCTTCCTGGCCGATATCTGGCCGGCACCCGACGAGATCCGGACCGTGATCGGCACGGCCATCTCGCCTGAGCTCTTCCAGCGCACGTACGCCAGCGTGTTCAGTGGCGACGACCAGTGGCGGGCCCTGCCGATCCCGGCCGGCAACCGCTTCGCCTGGGATCCCGACTCGACGTACGTCGCCCGGCCGCCGTTCC
>DATGGC010000040.1:0-10189 GCA_035308745.1 Candidatus Limnocylindrales bacterium
TGCGCCGTCCGGGGCGGGCTCGGTCGAGCTGGGCGTGGCGATGGGCTGGGCAGTCGTCATCGGGACGGGAATGGTACCGCTGCCCGCCCAGTTCCGCGCCGCGCCTCCGGTCCGGAGCGCGCCGTCGCTTTGACGCTGCTCGAGCGGTTCTGCACCAGATGCATGTTGGCGACCGCTTCCGCTCCGGAATCGCTCCATGTCTGCATTCAGTGCCGAACACCGACGTGAGACCTCCGGAACCGGTCGAGTTCCTGCACGGAGTGCCGAACCCCGACCGGCGAGCCCGTCCAGCGGTCGCCAACATGCACCTGGTGCAGGTCGGACCAGGAATCGGCCACGGATCCGGCCTGCGGGCGCGCGTGAAGACCGGGGAATCGAAGAGCCCGCCGGGTGGTGCCGGCGGGCTCGCTCCAGAGCGTGGGTTCAGGGCACAGGACCCCGGGGCTTAGACCTCGGTGAACTCGCCCTCGACCGTCTCGCCGGCGTCGCCCGAGGCGGCACCGTCGGCCGTGCCGTCCGTGGACGACGAGCCGTTCGAGCTCGAGTCCCCGGGCGTTCCGGCGTCGGCCGCCTGGGCGGCCTGGTAGGCGGCCGTCGAGATCCGGCTGAGGACCTCGGCCAGGGCCGTTCCGCCGGCGGTCACGGCCGCTGCGTCACTGCCCTTGAGAGCCGTGCGCAGGTCCTCGATCTTCTTCTCGGCGTCGGCCCGATCCTCGGCCGAGACCTTGTCGCCCAGGTCCTTGAGCGTGCGCTCGGCCTGGAACGTGAGGGCTTCGGCCTGGTTGCGGGCCTCGACGTCCTCGCGTCGCTTGCGATCCTCGTCGGCGTGCTCCTGGGCGTCGCGGACCATCTTGTCCACGTCGTCCTTGGAGAGCATCGACGAAGCCGTGATCCGGACCTGCTGCTCCTTGCCGGTCGCCCGGTCCTTGGCCTTCACATCGAGGATGCCGTTGGCATCGATGTCGAAGGTCACCTCCACCTGGGGCACGCCGCGCGGCGCGGGCGGGATCCCGTCGAGGATGAACCGGCCGAGGGTCTTGTTGTCCTGGGCGAACTCGCGCTCGCCCTGGAGGACGTGGATCTCGACCTGGCTCTGGTTGTCCGAGGCCGTCGAGAAGGTCTGTGACTTGGAGCTGGGGATGGTCGTATTGCGCTCGATCAGGCGGGTCATCACCGACCCGAGGGTCTCGATGCCCAGCGACAGCGGGGTCACGTCGAGGAGCAGCACGTCCTTGACGTCACCGGCCAGGACACCGGCCTGGATGGCGGCGCCGACGGCCACGACCTCGTCCGGGTTGACCCCCCGGTTGGGCTCCTTGCCCCCGAACATCGCCTTGACGGCCTCGATGACCGCGGGCATCCGGGTCATCCCGCCGACGAGGACGACTTCGTCGATCTCGCCCGGCTTGAGGCCGGCGTCCTTGAGCGCCTTCTCGACCGGCTCGCGGGTCTTGTCGATCAGGTCCCGGACGAGGTCCTCGAGCTTGGCCCGCGAGAGGCTGATCACGAGGTGCTTGGGGCCACTCGCGTCGGCCGTGATGTAGGGCAGGTTGATCTCGGTCTGGCTGGTCGAGCTGAGCTCGATCTTGGCCTTTTCGGCGGCTTCCTTGAGGCGCTGGAGGGCCTGCTGGTCCTTGCGCAGGTCGATGCCCTGGTCCTTCTTGAACTCGGCCAGCAGCCATTCGATGACCCGCTGGTCGAAGTCGTCGCCGCCGAGGTGGGTGTCACCGTTGGTTGCCTTGACCTCGAAGACGCCGTCGCCCAGCTCGAGGATCGAGATGTCGAACGTGCCGCCGCCCAGGTCGTAGACCGCGATCTTCTCGTCGGTCTTCTTGTCCAGGCCGTAGGCCAGGGCCGACGCCGTCGGCTCGTTGATGATCCGCTTGACCTCGAGGCCGGCGATCCGCCCGGCGTCCTTGGTCGCCTGGCGCTGGGTGTCGTCGAAGTAGGCCGGCACGGTGATCACGGCTTCGGTGATCTTCTCGCCCAGGTAGGCCTCGGCATCGGCCTTCAGCTTCTGGAGGATTATCGCGCTGATCTCCGGCGGGGTGTACGTCTTGTCGTTGGCGACGACGACCAGGCCGTCGCTCTTGGCGTCCTTCTGGACCTTGTAGGGGACGAGCTCCATCGAGCGCTTGGTCTCGGGGTCGTCGAAGCGGCGGCCCATGAAGCGCTTGATCGAATAGATGGTGTTGGTGGGGTTGGTGACTGCCTGGCGCTTGGCCAGCTGGCCGACCAGCCGCTCGCCGGTCTTGGTGAAGGCCACGACCGACGGCACCGTCCGGCCGCCCTCGGCCGAGGCGATCACGGTCGGCTCGCCGCCTTCCATGACGGCCACCACGGAGTTGGTGGTACCGAGGTCGATCCCGATGATCTTGCCCATGGTTGGTGTCTCTCCTCGAAAGCTGGATTGGTTCAGGTTGGGGTGATCAGTTGAAGCGCGGCGACGAGCCGTCGGGCGCGTCGTCGGCGGCGTCGGCCGGGTCCGGGCCGGCCGCGATGGCGACCCGTGCCGGGCGCAGGATCCGGTCGCGGATCCGGTAGCCACGCTGGAGCTCGGACACGATCGAGCCCTCGGGGAACTCGCTGCCCGGGACGTTGACCAGGGCCTCGTGCTCGCGCGGGTCGAAGGCCATCCCCGGGGTGACCTCGATCGGCCGCAGGCCCTCGCTCTCCAGGAGCTGCCGGAGCTTGCGGTCGATCGCCTCGACGCCCTCGACCCAGCTGGCTGCCTCGGGATTCGTCGGCCGCGACTCGATCGCGCGATCGAAGTCATCGGCCAGGATCAGCACCTTGAACAGGAGCAGGTCGTTGGCCAGGCCCGATTCGCGATCACGCTCTTCGGCCGTCCGTCGCTTGAAGTTCTGGAACTCGGCCCGCTCGCGCTGGAGGGCCAGCAGGTACTCGGCGGACTGGGCCTGCGCGGCGTCCCGTTCGACGCCGAGGGCTTCGATGTCGGCCAGCAGCTTGCTCGGGGAGATGTCGATCTCCTCGGCCCGCTCCTCGGCCCGGGTTCGGCTGCGGTCAGATCTCATGGTGTCGTCTCTTGCGTGCGGTTCGGTCAAGTCAGTTCAGGCGTAGAGGTGGTCGACGAGCTCGTTCATCAGGCCGGAGATGAAGCCGACCGTGCCGATCGCCTGGGCATAGGCCATCCGGGTCGGGCCCAGGACGCCGACCACGCCGACGGCGCGGCCGGCCTGGCCGTACGGCGCCAGGACGAGCGAGACCTCGCCCATCTCGGCCGGCGCGTTCTCGCGCCCGATGAAGACATGGATCCGGCCGGTCTCGGTGACGACAGCGATCAGGTCGGCCAGGTAGGCCCGATTCTCGAGCGCGGTGAACACCCGCCGGAGCTTCTCACTCTGGGCGAACTCGGGGGCTTCCATCACGTTGAGCAGGCCGTCGCTGTAGACCTCCTCGACGCGCAGGGCGTCGAACTCGGCCACCGTCCGGATGATCCGCTCGGCGATCTTGCGGGTCAGGTTGCGGCTCTCATCGTCGCCGCCCAGGGCCCGCTCGATGCGCGGCAGGATCGCCACGATGTCGGCGGCGGTCAGCTCGGCCAGGCGCTCGTTGAGCAGGTTGGCGACGCGGGTCAGATCATTCTGGGTGACCGGCAGGTCGAGGGCGATCAGGCCCTGCTTGATCGTGCCCTCGCGGAGGACCAGGATCAGGCTGGCGAGCCGGTCCTGGATCGCCACGAGGTCGATTCGCCGGACCCGGGCCGCGACCGGCTTGGCCGCCGTCGCGAGGCCGGCCGAGCGGGTCATCGAAGCCAGGGTGGTGGCCGCCAGGCGGAACCATTGCTCGCTGGCGAACTCGACCTGGCCGAACTGGTGGCGGATCATCAGCTGCTCGACCGCCGGCGGCGGGGCGCCGAGCTCGACGATCGACTCGACGTAGGTCCGGTACCCGGCGTCGGTCGGCACCCGGCCGGCCGAGGTGTGGGGATGGGTCAGCAGGCCGGCACCTTCGAGGTCGGCCAGGATCCCGCGTACGGTCGCGCTGCTCACGCCGAGGCTGTAGCGCTCGACCAGCGCCTGCGAGCCGACTGGGCTCGCCGTTGTCACGTAATCATCGATGACGGCCTGTAGGATCGCCCGCGATCGGGCGTCGAGAGGGCCGCTGGTGGGTCGAATGCGTCGCGCCACGCTTGCGCCTGCTCCTTCCGGTTAGCACTCTCCATGCCAGAGTGCTAACGTGCTGACCGCATCGTACCGCCAGCCGAGCCGGGTGTCAACGGTCCGGGCCTTAGATCAGGCGCGCAAAGAGCTCGTTCGACAGGAGCCGGCCGCGGGTCGTCAGGTGGACCCGGGCGTTGTCGGTTTCCTCGAGCAGGCCGGCCGAGACGGCCCAGTCGAAGGCGTCCATGAAGGGCGGCTCGAGCAGCGCGGTGAGGGCCACCCCACGATCGAGGCGGAGGCCCAGGATCAGGTTCTCGGCGGCCGCGGCGGCGTCGTCGAGCACCTCGTCACCGCCGGGCGGCAGGCTGGCTGGGCTGCCGTCGGCCGGCAGCAGCGCCGCGACGTAGGCGTCCAGCCGGGCCGCGTTCCAGCGCCGGACCCGGCCGTCGAAGGCATGCGCCCCGGGCCCCACGGCATTGATCGAGCGGCGCTCCCAGTAGCCCAGGTTGTGCCGTGATTCGTGGCCCGGCTGGGCCCAGTTGGCGATCTCGTAGCCGACGAACCCGGCTTCCCGCAGGCGGTGGCTGGCGAGGTGGTACATGGCCGCGGCGCGATCGTCGTCCTGCTCGGGCAGCGCCCGCTCGCGCCAGCGCCGGGCGCCGGGCGTGGGCGGCAGGTGATCCCCCAGCGGTCCGGTCAGGCCCTCGGCCTCCGGGTCGTCGAGGGTCAGGGCGTACAGCGAGAGGTGCTCCGGGGCCAGCCCGATCGCCCGCTCCAGGCCGTCGGCCCAGCTGCTCAGGGTCTGGCCGGGCACGTCGTAGAGCAGGTCGAGGTTGATCGAGCGAATGCCCGCCTCGCGGGCGGCGATCAGGGCGACCCCGATGTCGCCGGCCGAGTGGCGCCGGCCGAGGCGCTTGAGCTCGGGCGTCGAGAAGGATTGCGCGCCGAGGCTCAGGCGGGTCACCCCGGCCGCCCCCTGGGCCAGCGGGTCGCCGCGCTCGTCCGGGCCGGGATTGGCCTCGAGCGTCACCTCGGCGCCTTCGGCGATCCCGAATGCGTCGCGAATCGCGTCCAGGATCCGCGCCAGGGCGCTGGCCGGGAGCAGCGATGGGGTGCCCCCGCCGAGGTACACCGTGGCCAGCGGCCGGGCCACCGGATCCGCCCCGCCGGCGGCCGCCCGGAGGCCGATCTCGACGATCAGGGCATCGACCAGGACCTCGATCCGGTTGCGCGGGCCGCGAGCGTCCGACCCGGCGTACACGACGAAATCGCAATAGGGACAGATCGAGACGCAGAACGGCAGGTGGACGTACAGCCCGTGGGCCGCTTCGCCCTCGGCCGGGCTCATCGGTCGCGGCTGATCGAGTCGCGGACGACCCCGACGATGCTCCAGCCCTCGGGCGGCCGGCGGCGCTTCTCGATCTCCTCGACCTCGCGACCCTGGGGCAGTGGCTGGCCGCTGTGGCCGGTGGTCAGGAAGATCGCGAAGCGGCTGATCGTGTGGCCGATGAATGCCGCCCCGATTCCGCCGGTGACGATCGTCGCCCAGCCCGTGGCCACGGCCAGCAGGAGGGCCAGGGCGAAGATCGAGCGGTCACGCCCCGGCGCGCCGAGGCGGGTGGCCAGGCCGTAGATCAGGGCCTGGATCACGATGGCCAGCCAGCCATTCAGGCCGAGGTAGACCAGGAAGCCGAGCACGGCCCCGCGGAACGTCACCTCGTCGATGAACGCGGTGCCCAGGGCATTGAGCAGGGCCACCGGGTAGGAGCTGACGGGGGGCAGCCGGAGGTGCCGATAGCGCAGCCAGGCGACCCCGATGGCGAGGGCGGTGCCCGCCACCCCGAAGGCGATCCCCAGCAGGATCGCCTTGCTCTTGTCGCCCATCCCGACAAACAGCTCGATCCCGACGTTGGGATCCACCTCGACGATGAGCAGGATGATCAGCAGGCCGACCAGGTACCAGCTCAGCCGCCGGCGAAGGCGGGTCGGGTGGCCGTCGGGGCCGGTGTCGGCGTACTCGGCCACGCCGAACAGGGCGGCCTGGAAGCGCAGCACGATGAGGAACATCGTGAACGCGAGGGTGAGCAGCAGACCAAATGACTGGATCAGGTCAAGCATCGCTCGGGCTCAGTGCGCCGCGCCTTCGTCCATGCGCAGGACGGCGAGGAAGGCCTCCTGGGGAATCTCGACGGAGCCGACCCGCTTCATCCGCTGTTTCCCCTCCTTCTGTTTCTCGAGGAGCTTCTTCTTGCGGGTAATGTCCCCACCGTAGCACTTGGCGAGGACGTTCTTGCGCATTGCCCGGACGGTTTCCCGGGCGACCACGTTGCCGCCGATCGCAGCCTGGATCGGGACCTCGAACATCTGGCGCGGGATGAGCTCCTTGAGCCGTTCGGTCAGCTGCCGGCCCGTGGCCGCTGCCCGGTCGCGGTGGACGATCAGGCTCAAGGCATCGACCGGCTCGCCGGCGACGACCACGTCGAGCTTGACCAAGTTCGCGGCGCGGTAGCCGATCTCCTCGTAGTCCATCGAGGCGTAGCCCTGGCTGCGGCTCTTGAGCTGGTCGAAGTAGTCGATGATCAGCTCGGCCAGGGGCAGCTCGAATTTGATCTGGACCCGCTGGGGATCGAGGTATTCGAGGTTCACGAACGTCCCCCGGCGGCTGGTCGACAGCTCCAGCAGCGGGCCGATGTAGGTCGATGGCGTGATCACACTGAGGCTGACCCACGGCTCCTCGATCGATTCGATCTCGCCCGCGTTGGGGAAGAAGGCCGGGTTGTCGACGCTCAGGGTGCCCCGCCCGCCGATCAGGTTGACCCGGTACTGGACCGACGGCGCCGAGGCGATCAGGTCGAGCGAGAACTCGCGCTCCAGGCGCTCCTGGACGATCTCCATGTGGAGCAGTCCCAGGAACCCGCAGCGGAAGCCGAAGCCCAGGGCGACCGAGCTCTCGGGCTGATAGGTGAAGCTGCCGTCGTTGAGATGGAGCCGCTCGATTGCCTCGCGCAGGAGTGGGTAGTCGTCGCCGGTGAGCGGGTAGATCCCGGCAAAGACCAGGCTCTTGGCCTCCTTGTAGCCCGGCAGTGGCGTACCCGCCGGGGCCTTGGCGTTGGTCAGGGTGTCGCCCACCTGGGCGTCGCGGACGCTCTTCAGGCCGGTCGCGACGTAGCCGACCTCGCCCGCGGTGAGGGCCTGGACCGGCACCAGCTGGGGCCGGAAGACGCCCAGCTCGAGGAGGTCCGATTCGACGCCCGAGGCCATCAACCGGATCGTGTCGTGTGCATGGAGCGTGCCCGAGGCGAGGCGGACGTAGACGACCACCCCTTTGTAGGCGTCGTAATGCGAGTCGAAGATCAGGCCCTGGAGTGGTCCCTTGGGATCCCCTTTCGGGGGCGGGATCCGGGCCACGATCGCCTCGAGGATCTCGTCGATCCCGATGCCTTCCTTGGCCGAGGCCAGGATCACCTCCTCGCGCGGGATCGCCAGGATGTTCTCGAGCTCGTCCATGACCACGTCGGGCTGGGCACTGGGCAGGTCGATCTTGTTGATCACTGGAATGATCGTCAGCCCCTCGCGCAGGGCGAGGTGGACGTTGGCCAGGGTCTGGGCCTCGATGCCCTGGGCGGCGTCGATGACCAGGATCGCGCCCTCGCAGGCCTGCAGCGACCGGCTGACCTCGTAGGAGAAGTCCACGTGGCCGGGCGTGTCGATCAGGTTCAGGCCGTAGGTCCTGCCGTCTCGGGCCAGGTAGTCCAGGCGGACGGCACGGGCCTTGATCGTGATCCCCTTCTCCCGCTCGAGGTCCATCGAGTCGAGGACCTGGCTGGTCATCAGCCGGGCCTCGATCGTGTGGGTGGTCTCGAGCAGCCGATCCGCAAGGGTCGACTTGCCATGATCGATATGGGCAATGATCGAGAAGTTGCGGAGCTGGTCCTGGGGAATGGTCACCGGGCCGAGTGTATCGGCTCAGTGCTGGACGGCGCCCAGGATCGTGACGCCGATGACCACGAGCGCGATGCCGGCGATCTGGCGGGTCGCCAGCCGCTCGCGGAAGAGGATGAACGCGGCGACCGATGACAGCGGCGCGAAGAGGGTCGCCAGGACGGCGGTGATCGCGATCGCCTCCTGGGCGCCCCAGTTGTAGAACGTGTAGCCGATCACCTCGGCCAGGCCGACGGCGATCACGTATGGCGCGGCGGCCCGGCTGAGGCGGATCCGGCGCGTCGCGATCAGGGGCAGCGCGACGAGGATGAAGCCCAGCGCGCGCGGCGCCTGGATCGCCCAGGGAACCGGGAGCAACGTGCTCAATCGGCCCGACGAGTAGAGGCCGATGCCGAAGCAGGCCGCCGAGGCGGTGGCCAGCAGTGCGGCCCGGATCGCCTGGTCGCGGGTGATCTCGCGGCCATCGGCGCCCGATCCCGAACCCGTCGCCGTG
This sequence comes from Candidatus Limnocylindrales bacterium, assembly GCA_035308745.1. Taxonomy (GTDB): domain Bacteria; phylum Chloroflexota; class Limnocylindria; order Limnocylindrales; family CSP1-4; genus Palsa-1033. The sequence continues at coordinate 8,560 of DATGGC010000040.1, forward strand.
ACCACGACCCCGACCGCGACGATCGCCAGGATCAGGCCCGTTCCAGGCGCCAGTGTCTCACCGAACAGGACGGCGAGGACCGCGGCGATCGCGCCTTCGGTCGACGCGATCGTCACGATCACGGCCACCGCCCCGATCCGGTATGCCGCGTAGGTCAGGAGCAGGCCGAAGACGTTGCCCAGGCCGGCGGCCAGGAACCAGGCCCAGGTCCCGCCGCCGAAGTCGGGCGATGGCGCGGTCGCGACGGCCACGGGCAGGGTCACGGCCAGCCCGATGGTCATCGCCCAGGCGACCGTCGACTCGGCGCCGATCAGCCGGCTGGCACGCGCCGACGCCAGCACGGACACGGTGAACAGGAGTGCGGCACCAAGGCCGCCCAGAATGGGGACCATTCCAGCCAGTGTGAGGGACGGCGAGGCCTCGCCGCTGCGGGGCGGCTCGGCGGTGGGTGGCGGCTTGGCGGCTCGGCGGCTCGGTCTTCCTGACGCAACAACCTGGGCGAAACGCGTCGGATTCGGCCGAACATGACCCCGTTAAGCGTCGAGAAGTTGGGTCGTTGACCAGCCCGACGACGGATTCATCCCGAGCCGAGCGTGGCACGGGACAAGTTCCTGGGGCTCGACCTCGATCGGCGGCTCGCCGCCCGCCAAAATCGCCGATTTGGTGCGTGGGAAAGACCAACCTCCAGGAACCCGGGGTCGGGCCGCCGGCGCGGGCCCGCGGATGGGGCCGGTCCGGAAGCCGGCCGAACCCGGGGGCGGAGCGGCGCGCACGTGGACCCGCCACTTGTCCTGCCGAGCGTGACAAAGCCGCGTTTGGGGCCCCGGGTTGGGCGGCGGTCGCCCATCAGGAGCACGGTTCCTGGGTCCCGGGCCCGGTGGCAAAGCCGTTTTGTCACGTGGGATAGGACATCGAACGCGCCGCGGAATCCGGACGCGCCTGGAACCAGGAAGGGCCAACGGAGCGTCACTGGCCGCACGGGACCCTTTCTGGTAGCATTCGGCCTCCCGTGGCGGGTCGCGACTCGTGCGCGCCCGGCGGCCCGACATCGCACTGAAGAGGTTTTGACTTGGCCAGAAAGCCCCGAGGCTGGACCGGCGCCCGAACTCCATCCGCGCTCAAGCGCGTGCGCACGGCCGAGCGCCGGGCGGAGGTCAACCAGCCCCGCCGGAGCGCTGCCAAGACCCTCGTCTCGAAGGCCGTCAAGGTCGCCACGGGCGGCCAGGCCGGAGACGCCGTCGAGGCCCTGAAGGACGCCCTGAGCGCGCTTGACCGCGCCGCCAAGGCCGGTGCCATCCACGCCAACGCCGCCGCTCGGCGCAAGTCGCGCCTCACCCGCAAGGTCAACGCGGCCCTCGGGGGCGAGCACGTTCAGACGACGGCCAAGCTGACCAAGTCGACCGGCAAGGCGGCCGCCGCCAAGGCAGCCAAGACCCGCATCGCGCTGGCCAAGGCCGACAAGGCGAAGGGCGCCCAGACGGCCGCCGGCAAGGCGCGCGCCGCGCTGAGCAAGACCGCCCGCGCCGAAGCAGCCGCTTCGGCCGCCGCTGCAGCGGCCAAGGTCGACACGAAGCCCGAGGCCAAGACGGCGACCAAGGCAGCGACGAAGCCTGCCGCCAAGCCGGCAGCC
>DATGGC010000041.1:0-7964 GCA_035308745.1 Candidatus Limnocylindrales bacterium
CGCCTGATGTTCGTCGGGGCGGTGACTCGCGTCAACAGGCGACGAAGAAACTGTTGCCTGCAGGCAACTGTCTTCGCCCCACTAATTGGGCCGCCGGGCGCATGATTCAGCCCATGGCAGCCCCGCGGATCCTGGCAATCATCGGCTCGGGCGAAACCGCGCCGGCGATGGCCAAGGTCCATCGGGCGCTGTTCGAGCGCCTCGGCCCAGGACCGCTGCCCGCGGCGATCCTCGACACGCCCTATGGCTTCCAGGAAAACGCCGACGACCTGAGTGCGCGGACCGTGCGCTTCTTCGCGGACAGCGTCGGCCGCGAGGTCGAGGTCGCCTCGTACCGATCGCGTCAGGTCGACCCGCTCACCACCGCAACGGCCGTCGGCCGAGTCCGGGCAGCGCGCTACCTCATGGCCGGCCCGGGCAGCCCGAGCTATGCCCTCCGCCAGTGGGCCGACGGCCCGATCGCGGCGGCCCTCGCCGATCGCCTGCGGGGCGACGGGATCCTGACCATGGCCAGCGCGGCTGCCCTGACCCTCGGCGTGGTCACCATCCCGGTCTACGAGATCTACAAGGTCGGGGCGGACCCGGCCTGGCTGGCCGGGCTCGACCTGCTCGGCCCGGCGACGGGCCTCAACGCGGCAGTCGTCCCCCATTGGGACAACGCCGAGGGCGGCAACCACGACACGCGCTTCTGCTACATGGGCGAGACCCGCCTGCGCCGGCTCGAGGACCAGCTGCCGGCGGGCACCTTCGTGCTGGGCGTCGACAGCCACACGGCCCTCATCCTCGACCTCGAGCGCCGGACGGCCGCCGTGGCCGGCCTGGGCGGAGTGACCGTCCGGGTCCACGGCCGGGCGACGGTCGTTCCCAGCGGCAGCGAGGTCCCGATCGAGACCCTGGCCGAGGTCGCGGCCGGGCTGGCTGCCGGTCGATCGGTCGACATCGGCTGGGAGCCCACCGAGCGAACGGCCGAGCCCGGCAGTGGCCGGGCCCGGGGGCCGGCGGCCGGGGAGCCCTTGCGCGACGAGACGGCGACCCTCGAGGGCACCTTCATCGCGGCCCTCGGCCAGGGCGACAGCCGGGCGGCGGTCGCCGCGCTGCTCGACCTCGACTCGGCGATCGATGCCCGGATCCGGGCCGGCGAGGACAGCCCGGACCTGGACAATGCCGAGTCAACCTTCCGGGCCCTCATCGCCCGCCTGGGCGAGGCACTGGGCAGCGCGCCGCGCGACCCGCGGGCCACGATCGAGCCGTTCGTGGCCACCCTGCTCGAGCTGCGCGATCGCGCCCGGGCAGAGCGCGACTGGGGCCTGGCCGACCTCATCCGCGACCGGCTGGCGGCGGCCGGGGTGACGGTCAGTGACAGCGCCACGTCGTCCTCCTGGACGCTGGCCTGACGGTCGCCCCCAGTGCAGGCCGGCGGCGTCAGCCGGACGGCGCCTGGCAACGCGGACACCACCACACGAAGCGCGGCAGTTCGCGGCCCAGGGCCGCGACCCGGATCGGCGTCCCGCACCGCCGGCAGGGCCGGCCGCCCCGGCGGTAGACCCACACCGGGCTGCCGGCCGCTTCCCGGGCACCTTCCGTCGTCGTCCGGCCGGCGGGCCGGCCGGGGCGGACATTGGCCAGCAGCAGGCGGCGGGCCGTGGCGATCAGGCGCTCGAGCGCCGTGTCCGGCAGGCGCGCGAGGGAGCCGAACGGATCGGTTCGCTCGATGAACAGGATCTCGCTCCGGAAGACGTTGCCCACGCCGGCCACCAGGCGCTGGTCGAGGAGCGCCTCGCCGATCGTTCGATCCTGGTCCGTCGCGCGGAATCGAGCGACGGCCAGCTCGGGATCGAAGCCCGGGTCGAGCAGGTCCGGACCGAGGGGCGCCAGGCCGGGGTGGAGGGCCTGGGCCCGGGTCGCAAAGACCTCGACCACGGGGGCGTCGAAGCAGACCACGGTCGAGCCCTGGACCTTGAGCACCAGCGCCGGCCGGGCCGGCGGCCGCTGCCAGCGCTCCCCGGCCGGGAAGCGTCGCCAGCGGCCCGTCATCCGGAGGTGGGTGCGCACCGACAGCCCGTTCGAGCAGTGAATGACCAGGTTCTTGCCGACGGTCTCGATCGATTCGATGGTCGCGCCGACCAGCCGGCCGACCTGGGCGCGCCCGGTGGCCTGGGCGGCGAGCACGGTTCGACCGAGCAGGTGCGTCCGCAGCTCCGCGGCGGCCAGGAAGATCGTGTCGCCTTCGGGCATGGGCTCCGCAGCTAGCGGGCCGTCTTGCCCTCGAAGGTGCCGGTCAGGCGGACCACGCCCGCGGCGTTCCGATCGAAGTGCAGGCTATGGCCGTTGATCCTGATCGCCAGGATGAACGAGCCGTCGTCGCCGAGGGTCGCCGTGCCGGTCAGCGGCAGGCCGTGGGTCAGGGTGCAGGCATGGAGGTCGACCCGGGTTCCGGCGGCGATCGCCCGGTAGGTCATCGAGCCACCGAAGTCGCAGCCGCTGGCCATCGGCGTCTTGCCGTCCCAGCGGTAGTTGTAGTCGTCGGTATTGAGCAGCTGCTGCTCGACCGAGGCGGCGAACTGGCGGGCCGTGCGGTAGCCGCTGGCCTTGGCCTGCGGGTTCGCGACGTACGGGTCGGCGACCGCACCGCTGCACACCGTGATCCGGGTCGCGGGCAAGGTGCCCCCGGCCAGGAATGCGCTGATCGGGTCGTCCGGGCACGCCAGGCCGCGCCCGAAGATCACGTGTGGGCCGCCCGTCTGGACATAGAGATAGGCGTTGGTCAGCCGGCCGTAGATCCGCATCGCGTCAGCGATCGGCGTCGCCGGGTCGAGGGTGGCCGTCAGGACGAAGGTCGGGAATGGCTCGTCCACGAGGGCCGGGACGCGCGGATCGACGGTCGGCGTGTCCGGCCACCACAGGCAGGGCAGGTCGCCGAAGTAGGTCGTCGACAGGCGCAGCGAGCCGATCCCCGCGGCCTGGCCATCGGCCACCCAGGCCTTCAGGCGGGCGGTCGGATCGCCGGCCGTCGGGTAGTAGGCGTAATCCTGGCATTCGACGGCGTAGTACATCGCGTCGGAATAGGTCGGGTCGGGGATCGGGGCGAGGGTCTCGGGGTCGATCTCCAGGCTGTCGTACGCCAGCCGCATCAGGGGCACGTAATCGCCCCGGGTGGCTTCGGTGATCGCCCGCTGGAGGAGCATCCGGCTGAACTGCGAATAGACGTAGCCGGCGGCGGCGTTGTCGAGCAGGGCGGCGGTCAGCTGGCGGGACACGAAGGTGCCCTTGTCCGTCGTGAACCGGACCTGGATCGGCGCCGCGAGGAGCTTGGTGCGCAGCGCGTCGTAGCCGGCGGTCGTTGTCCCGAGCGCGTCCGTCCGGCACGTCCGGTGGCTGTCACAGGCGGCGAGCGTCGCGGTCAGCGAGTCGTCGAAGGCGCGGACCTCCTCGCGGAAGAAGGTCGGCGCATCGACGGTCAGGTCGACCGGGCCGTCGAGGAAGAGCGAGGCGACGTGATCGGGGTGCGCGGCGGCGTAGGTCTGGACGTACTGGGTCCCGTAGCTCTCGCCGTACAGGGCGAGCTTGTCCACGCCCAGGTATTCCCGGAAGGCCTCCAGGTCTTCGACTGCCTGGCGGGTCGAGTAGTAGGGCAGGTCCGCCTGGTTGACCTTGGTCTCGGCCAGGCAGGCCGTGACGTAGGTCTGGGCATCGCTGGCGGCGCCGTCGAACTGGGCCGGGTCGATCGGGTTTTGGTCGGTCTGGTAGTAGGCCGCGGTCGCGACCGGGCAGCCCAGCGGCTGGGAGAGGCCCACCCCGCGCTGGTCGAGGAAGACGATGTCGTTGTAGTCGGTGACGCTCGACTCGAACGACGAGGTGTAGTCATCGGCGCTGGCCAGGCCGCTGGTGCCCGGCCCGCCGGTGATCGTGACGAAGACGCCGCGCCGGACCTTGGCCGCCTTCTTGATCGCGAAGGTGACGTCCCAGGTCGGCCCGCCGGCAGTGAAGTGGTCGCGAGGCACGGCCAGGGTGATGCAGGTGAACGCGCTTCCCGGGCAGGGCTTGGTGCTGACCAGCGTTGGCGCCTGGGGCAGGGCCGCAGTCAACGGCGGGATCGCCGCCGGTGCGGATGGCGTGGGCTGCGGGCTGGCGCCCGGTGCCCCGCTGGCGCCCGGCGAGGCGGACGGAGCGGCCGAGCCGGCTGGGCTGGATCCCGGGCCCGGTTCCTGGCTCGCCGCCGGCGACGAGCTGGCCGGCGACGCACTCGGCGACGAGCTCGGGACGGCACTGGCGGCTGCCGACGGGGCGGCGGACGGGGCCGCTGCAGGTGTGGCGGCTACCGGCGGATAGCTGAACCCGCCGTTGCCACCGTTGGTGCAGCCGGCCAGGAGGATCACGACGGTCGCCGCGCCGGCCAGCCGCCTGGTGGCATTCATCGGCAACTTGATCGGAAGCCCCTGGAGTTGTCGTCGGCGGAGCATCGCAAGGGATGGTACCAACCACCCGACGTGGTGCAGTCGCCGGTTCGCAGGATGGTCCCGGGCGCCGATCGACGCCTGGGGCGCTGCCTAGAATGCCCGCATGTCGATCATCACCGTCAACGGCCCGATCCCCGGCAGCGAGCTCGGCTACACCCTCCACCACGAGCACATCTTCATCGACACCTCGGTCGACTACCGCCCGCCCTCGCCGGAGATCGCGGGCCTGCTGGCCGAGATGGAGGTCGACCTCGAGGCGCCGATCAACCTCAAGAGCATCGGCTTCCTGCGCCGCGAGCCGCTCTGGTCGGTCTCCAATCAGATCCTCGACAGCTACGACGACGCGCTGGTCGAGCTGGGCTGGGCCCGCCGGGCGGGGGTCAGGTCGATCCTGGACCTGACCCCGATCATGGCCGGCCGTCAGCCGGCCGAGCTGCGTCGCCTGAGCCAGGCGCTCGACATGCACATCGTCACCGGCACCGGCTACTACCGCGAGGCGTACCACCCGCCCGGCGTGAGCGCCCTGAGCGTCGAGCAGCTCGAGGAGCAGCTCCTGACCGAGGTGACGGTCGGCATCGAGGGCAGCGGGGTGCGGGCTGGGCTGATCGGCGAATGCGGCACGACGTACCAGGGGATCTCCGCGGTCGAGGAGCGGGTCCTGATGGCGGCGGCGCGGGTCCAGCGCGCGACCGGCGTACCGGTGATGGTCCATACCGAGGGCAATCGGACGGTGGTCCTGGCCGCCCAGAAGATCCTCGAGACGGCCGGCGCCGATCCCACCCGGATCCACATCTGTCACGTCAACGGGGCGAAGTGGTGGAAGGACGTGGTCGAGACGGGCGCCACGATCGGGCACGACTGCTTCGGCTCGACCTTCTCGATCGACTCCGAGACGAAGATGAACCCGACCGACCAGGCCCGGATCGACGACGTACGGGAGATCTTCGACGCCGGCTATGGCCGGAGCGTGATGATCAGCAACGACATCTGCTTCAAGTCACGCCTGCACGCCCATGGCGGCTGGGGCTACGACCACATCCAGACCAACCTGGCGCCCTACCTGCGCCAGGCAGGCTTCGGCGACGACGACCTGCACACCCTGTTCGTCGACAACCCCCGCCGGCTGGTCGAGACGGGCCGGGACTAGGCCGCCCAGGGGATCGGTGGCCATCGTGGGCTCGATGATCGTCGGGCCGCGGCCGCCCAACGGCCGGTAACCGAGGCGCCCGCGGCAGTGGTACCCCAGGCACCCGTACCACTGCGTGGCGTTCCTGGCGGGCGGTCCGGCCAACAATGGAGCCATGCCCCTGCGCGCTTTGCCTGCCTCCGCCCGCGGGCGCTTCGCCGCGCTCCGAACGCGGCAGGCCGTCGCAGCGCTGACCGGCCACGGGCCGTTCGCCTCATCAGCGGTTCGGGTCTGGACGTTCACCATCCTGCTGCTGGCCGTCGCCCTGGCCGGCTACCTGGCCTGGATCCGGATGCTGCCGACCCTGCCCACGCCGCTGTGGATCCCCTGGCCGGTCCTCGCCCTCGGCTTCTTCCTGACGGAGCTGAAGGTGATCGAGGTCCACTTCCGGCGCGAGACCCACGCCTTCTCGCTGAGCGAGATCCCGGCCGTGATCGGCCTGTTCTTCGTGCCGCCCGAGCTGTACCTGCTGGCCCTCGTGTCCGGGACCGGGGCGGCGCTCCTGATCACCTCGCGCCAGTCCGCGGTCAAGACCGCCTTCAACCTCGCCAACTACGTGGTCGTAGCGGTGGCCGCGATCGTCATCTTCCGGGCCGTCGGCCGGTTCGACGGGCCGCCGCGGCCGCTCGACTGGGTGGCTGCCTTCGGGGCGATGCTCGTCGCCAGCGCGCTCGGAGCCCTGGCGATCGCCACGGCGATCACCCTGTCCGGCGGTGCACCCCAGTTCCGGAAGCTGCCCGAGATGCTCCAGTTCGGAGGCCTCGTCGCGATCGCCAACACGAGCCTGGCCCTCCTGGCCGTGACGATCCTGTGGTACGACCCGACGAGCGTCTGGCTGCTGGCCCTGCCCCTGATCACGCTCTTCCTGGCCTATCGGGCCTACATCTCCGAGCGCGAGAAGCACGAACGCCTGGAGATGCTCTATCGCTCCAGCCGGATCCTGCAGCACTCCCCCGAGCTCGACGTCGCCCTGCTGGCCCTCCTGGACCACGCCCGGGAGATGTTCCGGGCGGAGCTGGCCGAGGTGGTCCTCGACCCCAGCCCGGACTCGACCCAGGTCCTGCGCACGACGTCCCTCCACGACGGCCGGAGCGAGGTGATGGTGCCCGTCGACCGGACGGTGCGCCAGCCCGATGTCGAGCTGGCCATCGCAAGCCGCCGGCCGGTCTTCTCGACCCCCGACCGGACACCGGGCGGACGGGTGATGGTGATCAAGCGAGCGATGGTCGCGCCACTGGTCGGCGAGAAGGCCACGATCGGGACGCTGACGATCGCCAATCGCCTGACCGAAGGGACCAAGTTCGAGGACGACGACCTGCGCCTCCTCGAGACGCTCGCCAACCAGGCCGCGGTGGCCCTCGAGAACGGCCAGCTCGAGCAGTCCCTGGCCGAGCTCGGCCGGCTCAAGGATGAGCTCCGCCACCAGGCCTATCACGACCCGTTGACCAACCTGCCGAACCGCTCGATGTTCGCCGAACAGGTCGAGAACCGGCTCCAGGCGCCAACGGCCGGCGACCTGTTGCCGGTCGTCCTGTTCCTCGACCTGGACGACTTCAAGATCGTCAACGACACCCTCGGCCACGCCGCGGGCGACCTGCTCCTGGTCTCGGTCGCGGAGCGCATCCGGGAGTGCATCCGGGGCCTCGACCTGGCCGCCCGGCTGGGCGGCGACGAGTTCGCGATCCTGCTCGACGACACGCCGTCCCTCGACCACGCCTCGATGGTCGCCCGCCGGCTGATCGACGCCCTGGGGGTGTCGTTCCCGCTGGTCGGCGACGATGTCGTGATCGGAGCGAGCATCGGGATCGCGATGGCCCGCGGCAGCGACCAGAGCGCCGACGAGCTGCTGCGCAACGCGGACGTCGCGATGTACACGGCCAAGGCGCTCGGCAAGCGCCGCTTCGCGGTCTTCGAGCCGACCATGCATACCGCCATCGTCGCCCGCCACGAGCTGTCGGCCGAGCTGGCCCGGGGGATCAACCGGGACGAGCTCGTCGTCTACCACCAGCCGATCGTCGACCTCGCCACGGGCCGGCCCTACGGCCTGGAGGCGCTCGTCCGCTGGCGGCATCCGACCCGGGGCCTGGTCCTGCCCGACGACTTCATCGGCCTGTCCGAGGAGACCGGTTCGATCCTGGCCCTCGGCCGCCAGGTGATGGAGCGCGCCGAGCGCGAGGTTCGGGCCCTCAACCTGCGCTTCGAGCCGAGCCAGCAGCTCAGCCTGAGCGTCAACGTCTCGCCCATCCAGCTCCAGCAGCCCGACTTCCTCGACGAGGTCGAGGCCGTCCTGGCCGAGACCGGCTTCGCGCCCGAGCGATTGA
>DATGGC010000042.1:0-8082 GCA_035308745.1 Candidatus Limnocylindrales bacterium
CCAAGATGCTGGCTGTCCTCGCCAGCGCGGCGGCCGCGGCCGCGGCGCCGCCGCCCGGGGTTGTCCCAAAGCCCAAGCTGGCCAGCAACCGGGCCCTCTACGAGCGGGCGTACGGACTCGTGACGAACGCCGCCCGGGGCGCCTCGCGGCAGCTCGCGGCTGACCTCGTCCTGGCCACGATGAAACCGGCGATGGTCACCAGCATCGCCGACCTCGAGACGCGGATCACGGCTGAGGTGAACCGGGTGATGACCACGCCCGCGACCGGCGTCCACGCATTGGGCACGCCCGACCCGAATATGGTCGCGATGGTGGCGGCGATGAAGACGACCCTGGAGGCCAACCAGAAAGCCACCAAGGGAACCGGCCGTGACCCGCTCGGAGCCAGCGCCACGGCCACGGCCCCCGACCAGGATGTCACCTACAGCTACAAGGGGATGATGGGTGCGAACGCGACGAGGGCGCTCCGTCCCGACCAGTTCCAGCCGTTCGTCGACCACTTCAACGCCCAGCTGATCCTGCCCTTCGAGAAGAAATTCGAGCCCGAGGTCAAGTAGTGCGGCGCCTGGCGACGTACTCGTGGCAGACACCACCGCCCACGTCCGTCGACGAAGACCTCGCGATCTTCGATGATGGCAGCGCCTGGCTGGTCGTCCGTGGACCGCGAACCTCGATGCCGGCGGTCGGGACGTATCGGTGCGAGCCGACCAAGGCCGATCACCACATCCTGGCCACCGGCGGACCCGGCCCGCTGGTCTTCGACCTGCTTGAACCGCCATCGAGCGCTGCCCACGAAGCGCTGATGGCCGTCGCTGATCGAGTCGCCCGCGTCGCCCGGAAAACGCCGGACGCCGTCGCGACGTGCTACATCCAAACGCTTGGGTCGAACGCGTCTGGTTCGCTCGCCCTGTCCATCCTGGTCGTGGGCTCCGGGATCCGGCCAGTCGAGTTCGAGCTCGATCCGGCGGCCTCCTCGATCCTGTTCGATCACCACGGGCAGGCGCTGAGCTGGTCCGACCTGCCCGAACTCCCGGCCGGGTTCACGACGCCCGATGCCGTCGAGCTGGGTGGGGTCCGCCGCATGGCCCGGATCAAGCCTGGCGAGTACGGTGCGATCGCGATCGAGCTGCCAGCCCCCGCCGGCGTCACCGCGGTCTCGGCGCACCTGGCTGGCTGGTTGTCCAGCGCGCCCCCGGACGAGCCGCATCCCGGGCGCTTCGGGCTCGTCACGGACGACGCCGCGCTCGAGTCCTGAGCGCAGCGTGCCGGACTAGTCGGGCAGGACGAGGACTGCGATCCGGGCCAGGGCAACGAGGGCGATCAACAGGATCGCCGTCCCGCCCCAGCGCACGATCGCCCGGCTGCGCGGGCTGCTGATCCGACGCGACAGCCGGTAGGGGACATACAGGATGACCATCGCGATGCCGATCCCGACCAGGGTCAGGAGGGCCTGCGCCCACCAGGGGATGTCGCCGCAGTCGTCGCAGCTGATCACGACCGGCAGGACGGGCAGGGTCCGAGGGACGAGGATCGGGGCGATCGCGGCCAGGCCGACGGCCGAGGCGATCGCATGGAGCGTTCGGGCCGGTCGAGCGAGGCGGTCGTCCATCGCAGCAGGATAGGGTTTCGGGCCTCTGGCTCGCCGCCGTTCGCCGTTCAGCCGCGGGTCAGCCAGCGCGCTATCATTGGCGTGCGCCCGTCGATCAAGGCTACGAGCCGGCGGCGTGGCAGCCTCCACGAGCCAAGCAACGCCGACGGTCACTCCTCCGACCGCCGGCGTTGCCGTTTCATCCTATCGATCGAGTGGCGTACGGCCGTGTGGGGTCGCTGCCCTCCTGACGATCGTCGATGACGAAGCGTCATGACGAATCGCCGTTTACGCGACAGACTGGAGCGGCGATTCGGGCCGTTCATCCGCCTCGTCTCGATGGGGGTGATGATGGCGATGTCGAAGCCCGCCGTTCGGCAAGCCGCGAACCGGAAGCCGGCGGTCCGCAACGTTGGCCGGCTCTACGCGGCCCTGGTCGAATCGGCTGACGATGCGATCTTCAGCAAGACGCTCGACGGGACGATCACGAGCTGGAATCCCGGCGCCCAGCGGCTGTATGGCTATCAGCCCCACGAGATCGTTGGCCAATCGGTTGCGGTCCTGGCTGCTCCGGACCAGGTTCCCGAGATCCGCGCGATGCTCAAGCGCCTCGCGGCCGGGGAGCGAATCGAGCAGTTCGAGACCGAACGCCGCCATCGGGATGGTTCGCGCCTCGCTGTCTCGCTCACCCTCTCGCCCATCCGCGATCACCGCGGCTCGATCATCGGGGCCTCGACGATCGCCCGTGACATCAGTCAGCGAGTCGAGCAGCAGGCTGCCATCTCCGCGGCTGAAGCCCGGTTTCAGGGTGTGATCGAGAGCTCGCCCAATGCCTGGATCGGAGTCGATGAAGAGGGCCTGGTCGCGTATGCGAACGCCCGGGTTGGGCCGACCTTCGGCTATCCCGAGGGCGAGATCGTCGGCCTGCCGATCGAGGCCCTCGTTCCGGAGCGGTTCCGAGCGCGCCACGTGTTCCTTCGCCAGGCGTTCGTCGCCGAGCCGGGAACCCGGGCGATGGGCGAGGGCCGCGATCTCGTGGGTCTGCGTCGGGACGGATCCGAGTTTCCCATCGAGATCAGCATGTCCGGAGCCCAGGATGGCCGTCTCCTCTTCGCCAGCATCGTCGACATCACCGTCCGGAAATCGCTCGAGGCCCGGTTGCTGCAGGCCCAGAAGCTCGAGTCGATCGGGCGCCTGGCCGGTGGCATCGCCCATGACTTCAACAACATGCTCTTCGCGATCCGGGGGTTCGCCGAGCTGCTGGAGGAGGACCTGGCGCCCGACAATCCCGCGCCCTTCGACCGTGCCGCCGCGCTGCGCAGCGTGCATTCCATCAGCAGCGTCGCCGAGCGGGCCTCCGCGCTGACCGGGGAGCTGCTGGCGTTCGGCCGCCAGCGGGTGATCAGGCCCGCATTGATCGCGATCGACGCGGCGGTGGTCTCGGTCGAGCCGATGATCCGCCAGCTGGTCGGGACGAACATCGACCTGGCGATCCACCTGGACCCCGCGACCGGCACGGTCCAGGCGGACGCTGGCCAGCTCGGGCAGATCCTGGTCAATCTCGTGGTCAACGCCCGTGATGCGCTGCCATCGGGCGGGTCGATCACGATCGAAACCGGCAACGCGACGATCGATGCGGCGCATGTCGTCGCGGACCTCGACCTCGCCCAGGGCGACTACGTGGTCCTGTCCGTAGCCGACACCGGGCTGGGCATGGACGCGGCCACCCGGGAGCATGCCTTCGAGCCATTCTTCACGACCAAGGAGATCGGCCACGGGACGGGCCTTGGGCTGGCCACGACGTATGGCATCGTCCGCCAGGCGGGTGGCCAGATCTGGCTCGACTCGGAGCCCGGGCAGGGGACCACGTTCAGGCTCTACTTTCCGCGGGTCGACGGGCCGCCGACCGAGGCCGAGGTCCCGTTCGAGGTCGCGCCGCACGTCGCTACGGGCACGATCCTGCTGGTCGAGGACGAGCCTTCCGTTCGATCGGTGACCACCACGATCCTCGAGCGAGCGGGCTACCGCGTCGTGGCGGTTGCCAGTGCGCTGGTGGCGCTCGAGCGACTCGCGGATGCCAGCACCGAGATCGATGTCCTGGTGACGGACGCGGTCATGCCCGGCTTGTCCGGGATCGAGCTGGCCGAGCGAGCCATGGATCGCGAGCCGCCGGTGGGCATCGTGCTCCTCTCGGGCTATCTGGCCGATCGGCTTGACCTCGACCGGTTGCTGGCTCGGGGCGCCGTCTTTGCAGCGAAACCGGCCACCTCGAAGCTGCTCCTCGACGCAGTCCGACGCGCCCTCAATGTCCGCCCGGGAGTCGGCGCGAGGAGCCGGTGAGCGAGCCCGATGACCGGCCGGCGTTGCTCGCGGTCCTGGTCGTCGACGACGACGACGACGTCCGGACGCTGACCTGTCTCGCCCTGCGCCGGGCGGGCTACGCCGCGATCGGAGCATCGAATGGTCAGGACGCGCTGCACGAGATCGCGTCCGGCAGGATCAGCCTGGTCGTGCTTGACGTCAGCATGCCCGGGATGTCTGGAACCGAGGTCGTGGCGGAGCTCCGGCGCCAGCCCGAAACGGCCACCCTGCCAATCCTGATGATGACCGGCTCGGGCGACGAACACAGCATCGTCGACGGGCTGGCGGCCGGGGCCGACGACTTCCTGGCCAAGCCGATCCGGCTCGATGAGCTTGTGGCCCGGGTCAGGGCCCACCTGAGGATCGAGACGGCCTGGTCGGCAAGGATTGCCGAGGAGCTCAAGGCCCGCCACGACGTGGTCGCCGCGCTCGGCGCACTGCGACCGTCCGACTCGCCCGAGGAGACGGCTGCCCTGGTCGTGGCTGAGCTGGCGGCCCGAACCGACAATGACTACCTGGCCGTGCTCCAGATCGACCAGGATGGCCGGCTGGTCGAGCTGGCCGCGTTCAACAGCGAGGAAGGGGTGCGCCGGGGTGGCTTCGCCCTGCCGTCCGAGCTGGCCCGGGGGCTGATCGGCCACGCCCTGGTCGGTCCCTGGATCGACCAGATCGGGTCGTCGGACCAGAACATCCTGGCGACCCTGACCCCGGCCGGCCTGTCCGCGATGGCCGGTGCCCCGATCTACTCGGACGACCGGGTCGTGGGCCTGCTGTCGATCGGGATCAAGGGCGGACCCGAACCGCCGACCCGAGTCCGCCAGGCGCAGGTGCTCGCGGCTGCGATCGACTACGCCAGCGTCCTGAGCGCGATCTCCGGCGCGGCGATCGATGCCCGCAGGACGGCGCGGGCGAATGCCGTCGAGCTCAGGCGGTCCCTCGCGGCTCGCGAGTTCCATCCCGTCTTCCAGCGGATCCTTGACCTGGAAGCGGGCAAGATCGTCGGCTACGAAGCGCTGACCCGATTTGACGACAACACGCCGCCGGACGTCCGCTTCGCCGAAGCCGCCCGGGCGGGGCTGGGCGCCGACTATGAGCTGGCCGCGATTCGGGCCGCTGTCGCGGCGGGCCGGCACCTTCCGGCAGGTGCCTTCCTGTCGCTCAACATCTCACCGTCGGTCCTGATCAGCGACGGCCACCGGTTGAGCCAGACCCTGCGGCGGGTGGCGCGTCCGCTCGTCCTGGAGCTGACGGAGCACGCGGTCATTGCCGACTATCCGGCACTCCTGGGCGCGCTTGAACGCTTTCAGGGCGCCTCGATCGCGGTCGACGATGCGGGGGCCGGGTTCGCGAGCCTGCGCCATATCCTCGAGCTGAAGCCGGCGTACGTGAAGCTGGACATCAGCCTGGTCCGCGACATCGACAGCGATCCGTCCCGACAGGCGCTGGCCGCAGGATTGCAATACTTCGCCGTGCGCAGCGGCTTCCAGCTCATTGCCGAGGGCGTCGAGACGCAGGCCCAGCTCGACGCGCTCCGGGTGATCGGCGTCGACCTGGCCCAGGGCTATCTGCTCGGCCGGCCGGGCCGCTCCGGGTAAGCAGAGGCCGGGAGAGCGGCTGTCGCTCTCCCGGCCCCTCGTCGACGGCTTGAGGTTCCGTCAGTTGTTCGGGGTGAGCACCGTTGCGGAGCAGCCGGTGCAATGGACCAGGACCCCGCCGGCGGGGATCGGCCAGTTGTTACCGGTGACGGTCAGGCCGGCCACGTCGTTGGCCCGGATCGCCCAGCCGGGGGTGAGCATGCTGGTGGTGTGGGTGATCGAGATGCGCTGCTTGAGGTCGCTCCCCCAGAAGCTGATCTCGGCGTCGGTTGAGCTCGAGGCGATGGACTGCGGCCCACCGTTGAGGGTGACTGAGTCGATTGAGATGTCCTGCCAGGTCATGCCAGTCGAACCGTCGCCGGTGATGGCGTGGGGACTGTAGGCCGCCGACCAGGACCAGCGCGTGAGCACGTCGTTGGTGATCGCGATCCGCTCGAGCAGCTCGCCCGACGTGCCATCCTCGAAGTCGATCGGGTACAGCGCGGTGTCGGTGATCGTGTTGTGGTCGATGGTCACGTCGGTCGCGGTCGCGATCGCGATGCCCATGACGCCCATCCGGGCGATCGTGTTGTTGGTGATCGCAACGAACGAGCTGCGCTCGCCGACATGGCCGCCACTGGCGAGGTAGATCGCGTGGCCCCATTCGTCGGTGATCGTGTTGTGGTCAATGGTGAGGTGGTTGTTGGCCCGATAGATCGCGATCCCTTCGCTCGACTCCTGGCCGGCGTGGTATGCGGTCGCCGTGCCGCCGGACGGGTTGCCGCCCTTGAGCACGAAACCCCGGATCGTGATGTTCGAGTTGCCACCGGCACCCCAGCCCAGCAGGATCTGGCTGTTGATCGGGGCGCTGCCGGAGCTCCGGAGCGTTGCGCCGCGGCCCTCGAGGTCGAGGTTCGAGCGGCCGTCGAGCTGGAGGCCGGTGCTGACCTGGTAGATCGCGGTCGGCGGGAACAGGATCGTGGAGCCGTTCGGGACGCTGTTCACGAACGCCTGGAGGGCTCCGATGACATTGGTCTTGCCGGTTGCGTCGATGCTGGCCGGGACGACCACGCCGCCGGTTGGGGTCGCAGTTGGCGTCGGGACCGGGGTCGGGGTCGGGGTCGGGGCGGGCGTCCGGACGGGCGTTGGCGTCGGGACCGGGGTCGGCAATGGGGTGCCGGTCGGCAGCGGAGTGCCGGTCAGGCTCGGCGTTGCGGTCGGGGTCGGCGTTGCGGTCGGGGCCGGAGTCCCAATCGGCGTCGGGCTTGGGCTCGGGATCGGACGATGGTTGCGGTTGCGCCAATCGGGCGTCGTCGCGTCATCGCCGGTCACCACGATGGCATCGATCCCGATGTACGGGTGGCCGCTGGTGCCCAGGACGGTGATGGTCAGGGTGTGGATGCCGCCGGTCGCCGCGCCTGAGAAGACGACGTGCTGGGCGGTGTAGCTGGACCGGTAGTTGGACACGATCCGGGTGCTGCCGTCGAGCGTCACGCGCATCGAGCCTTCGGCGCGGCCGGTCGGGGCCAGGATCTGGACGGTCGAGCCGACGAACATGATCGAGACGGTCGCGCCCGCTCGACCGCTGGCGTGGAGGCTGCCGCCCGAGGCGGACGCGGCGGCCTCGAGGCGCCAGCCCGCGCTCCATTGGAACTGCGTGCCGGTGTCCTGGAGGACCAGCTGGCTGGAACCCGAGGCGGCCAGGGTGGTCGCCGGATGGCTGAGCCAGCTGCCAAAGCCGCCGGCGCCGATGGCCAGCATGCCGGCCACGAGGAGGGCGGTGAGCGGCTGTCGGTGGCCGGGTCGTGTGAAGCGCCGACGGGCCGTCGGCTGCGGAACGGTGCTGGGGACTGCGTTCGAACCGGGCACAAGGTTCGACATGGGGTGCTCCTTTTCGGGGGGACAAGTGCCCTTTGAACATGGAGCGACCAACGTCGATTGCAGTCCGGGACATATGGGTCAGCACGGGTCGGAATCGCTGCCCCTTGGTCCCGGGTGAGGTAGTCCGATGCACTTAGGGGTGGCAAACGGTGCCTGGGTGCACCCGGGTCGCGGGGCCCGCGCTCCGTCCGGGAACGGCAGACGAGCGGCTCCGGACCGGCGCGTGGCCTCTCGGCCGCCAAGAGAGTCGCCGCGTGGGATATCGTCGCGGCATCGGCTGAGCGGCACCGTGCAATTGGAGGCCCACCATGCTTGGCGAGTACCTCGTCTTCCCGATCCTGCTGTCGAAAGACCTGGCCAAAACGCGCGCGTTCTATCACGACACGCTGGGCCTGGAGATCATTCGTGAAGATCCCGAGCGGATCATCTTTCGCTGCGGCGCGGGCTCGCAGGTGGCCGTGACCCTGAGCACGGTCGGGACCGCCGACAGCCAGACCCAGCTGGCCTGGCGGGTGCCGGACCTGCACGCGGCCCTGGCCGACCTCCGAGCGCGCGGCGTCCGGATCGAGTCCTACCAGGCGCCCGATCCGGTGACCGACGCCGATGGGATCGCCGACATGGGCTACGCCTGGGCGGCCTGGATCATCGACCCGGGCGGCAACGCCCTGTCGATCCTGC
>DATGGC010000043.1:0-2164 GCA_035308745.1 Candidatus Limnocylindrales bacterium
CCCGAGAGCCCGCCGAGGGCCACGATCATGGCCAGCCCGATCGTCAGCGCCCCGACCGTCAGGGCCGTGCGCTTGCGGTCCCGGGCCAGCGAGCCACGCGACAGGCGCGCCTCGGCGGGCAGGAAGATCGCGAACGGCAGGCTGGCCAGCCGCCCGAGCGGGCCGAGGATGACCGGCGTGAGCAGGGTCACGACCAGCAGGACGGCATAGACGAGGATCGGCCGGCCCAGGCCGCTGTCGCCGGTGCTACCGCCCAGCCCGAACGGGCCGAGGGCGATGGGCCACAGGGCCAGGCCGGCGACGCCGACCGTGACGACAACGGCCACCAGCCAGCGCAGCTGGCTGGCCATCGAGCGCGGACCGGCGTGGGCCGGCCGAAGGGCCTCGATGGGCGAGATCCGGCCGGCCTGGATCGCCGGCTCGAGCGCCGCCGCGAGGGTGACCAGGAGGCCGACCAGAACGGCCAGCACGGCGCCCAGCGGCGGAAGATCAGGACCGTCGATCGGCACGCCCTGGTCGCCTAGGCTGCCCACGGTGCGGGCGATCAGGACGGACAGTCCGGACCCGAGGATCAGCCCCACGACCGAGCCGGCCACGCCCAGGATGAGCGCCTGGATCAGGACCAGGCGATGGATCTGGCCACGGGTCGTACCCGCGGCCCGCAGGAGCCCGATCTCGCGGATCCGCTCGGCGAGGGTCATCGACAAGGTATTGAAGATCAGGAACGCACCCCCGAACAGGGTCACGGCCGCAATCAGTGCGGTCAGGGCCTGGAAGCCGGCCGTCGAGGCCCGCAGGGACGCGGCGAGGTCGGCCCGGTCCGTGAGGACGTACGGCTCGACGGTCAGGCGCTGCTCGAGCGCTGCGGCGACGGCGTCGGCGGTGGTCCCGGGCGAGACTTCGATGTCGACCCAGCTGGCACCCCGTGCGCCGAACAGGACGGCACCGGCGGCCAGGGGCACGACCACCGAGCGGCCAGCAGCCGTGGGATCCGGGCCGCCGCCGGCCAGCAGGCCCACGATCCGGTAGGGAACCGGGCCGTCCGAGCCGAGGACCGTCAGCGTGTCGCCAATCCCGAGGCCCAGATCCCGGGCCAGGCTGGCGGGCAGGAGCGCCTCGGCCCCGCCGGCTGCTCCCAGGCCCGTGCCCGAAGCGAGCTGGAGGTCGTGGATGGCCGTGCCCGCCGGCGCTTCGTCGACTGCGGGGTCGATGGCGATCACGGTGACCGGCGAGCCGTAGGCGCCGGCGGTCGAATCGGGCGTGGCCAGCGGGTCGCGCTGGAGGTAGGTCCGCTGCTCGAGGACCGGGGCGGCCGACGCCACGCCCGGCGTGGCCCGGATCGCCGCGATCGTCGCGTCCGACAGGCCGGTCTCCTCGAATGCCCCCACCCGCAGGTCGGAGCGGCCCATCACGTCGCCGACTGTTCGCCCGACGCCGGACTCGATCCCGGCGTCGGTCGCCAGGGCCGCGAACAGGACGGCGACCCCCAGGGCGATGCCGATGATCGAGAGGGCGGTCCGGAGCGGACGAGCCCGCAGGCTGCGCCACGCGAATCGCGCGAGTCCGTTCATCGTCGAGCGTCCACGGCCTGGCCCGCCTACAGCCCGAGCTGGGCGAGCCGGGCGATCAGCGGTGCGGCACTGTGGTCGGTCCGCCGCCCGAGGACGATCTCGTCCCGGATCAGCCCATCCTGGATCACCTCGACCCGGTCGGCGTAAGCCGCGGCCTTGGCGTCGTGGGTGACCAGCACGATCGTCTGGCCGCGCTCGGCGCACGAACGCCAGAGCGCCTCGAGGATCTCGCCACCGGTCGTGAAGTCGAGGTTGCCGGTCGGCTCGTCGGCCAGCACGATCGCCGGGCGGTTGACCAGGGCCCGGGCAATTGCGACCCGCTGCTGCTCGCCGGCCGACAGCTGGTCGGGGCGGTGATGCTCCTTGCCCCGCAGGTCGACCAGCTCGAAGGCGTCCCGGACCCGGTCGCCGGCTTCGCCCCGGCGTGGGTCCTGGCCGGCGATGGTGAACGGCAGGCCGACATTCTCGGCCGCGTCGAGGAGCGGGATCAGGTTGAAGAACTGGAAGACAAAGCCCGTTCGATCGCGGCGCAGGCGGGTCGCCGCGTCATCGCCCAGGCCGCTGATCGTCTCGCCGCCCAGGATCACCTCACC
>DATGGC010000044.1:0-8416 GCA_035308745.1 Candidatus Limnocylindrales bacterium
TCAGGCGCCACCCCGAGATGACCCACCGGATCCTGGTTCCGATCCCGACCTTCGCGACCGTGGCCGAGCTGGCCGCATCGCACCACGAACGGCTCGATGGCTCGGGCTATTTCCGGGGCCTCGCCGCCGACGAGTTGGCGATCGGCGCCCGAATCGTTGCGGTGGCCGACGTCTACGAGGCGCTCACCGCCGATCGGCCCTATCGGGCCGGGATGACCACCGAGCAGGCCTTCGAGCTGATGGCCACGATGACCGGAGACCACCTGGCCCACGAGGTCGTGGCCGTCCTGCCCGAGGTCGTGCCGACCAGTCGCGGTTGACGGAATCTGCCCGCGGCCCGATGGTGGAGGTCTCGTCGCAGGCGCCGGGCACCTTTTTTGTCGGTCCGAAGCGCGCGTCCGGAACGGAACCTACCTTGGCTCGCACTCCTTTTACGTCGCCCGAGGCGAACATCGTCGTGTGCAGCGACGGCTATTTCGACGTCTATTCGACGGCCGCCCGGACGAACGGCGACAAGCCCGCCTACCGCGGGCGGCTGGCCGAGCTGGGACCCGGCATCCGCGGCGCCGATGACCGCCTGGCCGTCCGGCCCGGCTCGGTCGCCCTGGCAAGCGCGATCAGCACCTGGTCTACGGCCCATGGCGCGGCCGCGGTCCGGGGCGAGCTCGGCGGTGGCCGGGACGGCAACGAAGCCGAGGTCGACGCCCCCGCGGCCTAGATGGCACCGGCGCGAGCCCAGCCGAGCGGGCGCCGCCGCCTAGAAGATCGCGATCGGGTTCCAGGGTGAGCCGGTGCCACCCGGCAGGCGGAGCGGCAGGCCGACGACCATGAACTCGTAGCGGCCCTCCTCGGCGCAGGCCGCGGACAGGTCCTCGAGGGCCAGGCTGTCGGCGGTGAGCATGCCCATGGCCACGATCTGGAGGGGATGGATCGGGTAGGTCATGCCCTCGACGCAGCTCGGGATCGCCTCGCCGTCGCCATCGGGCAGGAAGGCCGCGATGCCGCGCTCGTGCATCCACGGGATCGTGTCCACGTGGAGGCCCGCCTTGCCCTCGCCGGTCAGGCCGTTGTCCCAGGCACCGAGCTTCAGCCGCCGGGCGTGGTGGCCGGTCCGGTAGACGAAGATGTCGCCCTCCCCGAGGTGGACCCCCTGCGCCTGCTCGCAGGCCTCCAGCTCGGCCCGGGTCACGGCCTCGCCGGGCTCGAGCCACTCGACGCCGCGGAATCGGGGTACGTCGAGGAGGACGCCCCGCCCGACCACGCCACCTTGCTCCGCGATTCGCTCGATCCCGAGCTGGGTGGCGCCCATCGTGGTCAGGACCTCGAGGGCCGGCTTGCCGTTGTAGGTCTGGCCGTTGTACGAGATGTGGCAGAGCGCGTCGACGTGGCTGTGGCAGTCGCCGTGGCAGGCCATCCCCAGGAAGTCAAGGCCGAAGCGCAGGCCGCCTGAGCCGATGTCGATGTCGTGGCCCTGGGTCACGAAATGGATCGCCTGGTTGGGGTTGTCCGGGCCGGCCACCGTGTTGATCGGGATCTGCATCGAGACGCGCCGCCCGCTGCGGACCAGGCGGGCCGCCGCGGCCACGCGTTCGGGGGTGATCAGGTTGATCGTGCCGAGCTGGTCGTCGGGACCCCAGCGGCCCCAGTTCTTGACCGATTCGTAGATCCGTTCGAACTCGGCGAGGCTGACCAGCTCAGCCGGCTGATTCGACGTCGTCATCGTTGCCAACTCCTCGTCCGATCGGATGGGCGCTCATGGTTCGGTTGTCGGTCCGTGGTGCTCAGGATGGCCATTGCTCGAGGGCCACGGCAAGCTCGGGATGGGCCTTCGCCGCGGCGGCCAGCGACTCACCCCGGGCCGCCGCCTCGAGCGCCTGGCGGAGGGCCCGCGCGCCGGCCGCGGCACCCTGCCGGTGGCCATGGACCGCGCCGCCGGCGCCCAGGGCGAAGTCGATGCCCAGGTCCTCGACCAGCCGCGGGGCCATCCCGGCATGCAGCCCGCCGCCCGGGGCCGGGACCGTCCGGCGGATGGCGTAGAACGGGTCGGTCATCGTCTGGGCGAGGCGGATGTGCTTGGAATGGGCGAAGCGCAGGGTCCCGTATGGGCTGGGGTAGACGATGATGTCGGCGCCGGCCAGCCGGGGCAGCTTGCCCAGGACCAGGTGCGAGCTGACGCCGGTCGTGGGTGCGGCGTAGATCGCCCCGGCAAAGGCGAGGTGGCCCATGATCGGCACCGCGATCGCCGGGTCGTCGGCGAGCATCGCCAGGGCCGAGGTGCCGACGGTCACGAAGTCGACCATCAGGGCCGATGCGCCCGCCTCGATCGCCCGGTAGGCGTTCTGGACAAGGCGATCGGGCCGGTCGGTGATGTTCACGAAGTAGAGGGTCCGATGGCCGGTCTCCTCGAACGCGGCATGGGCCGCCCGCTCATGCTCCTTGACCCGGTCGACGAAGTGGCTCCAGGGATGGCTGACCAGCAGCTCATCGTCCTTGACCCCGTCCGAGCCGCCGATCGCCGCCTGGTAGAAGACCTCGGCGCTCTCCTTGGGCGTGAGCCCGATGGCCGGCTTCATCATCGTGATCAGCAGCGGCCGGTCGACCGCGCCGACCAGCTCGCGGATTCCGTCGAGACCGAACTTTGGCCCCTTGAACGCGCCGACGAAGGCCTCCGGCAGGTGCAGGTCCAGCAGCTTGAGCTCGCCCCACGACGCGCACTCGCCGTAGACGGTGGCCAGCAGGAGCGGGATCTGGGCCCCGATGTTGTGGCTGGGATAGGCGATCTGGATGACCCACGAGCGGCCCTCGGCCGCCCGCGGCCCGTCGGCCTCTGGGTCGGTTTCGTTGTCGGGCACTTGCCAGGTGGCCAGGACCCGGGCCGCGTGCCGCTCGCGGATCGCGGCCGTCTCCCGTTCCAGGGCGACCCAGGTCCCGGTCGACTGCATCTCGGCCAGCTCGTGGGCCGCCCGCCGGATGTCGGTCCCGGCTGGTGCCCGGTAGGAATACGTCGCGATCACGAATTCGCGCTGGTCGATGCTCTCGGGCAGCGCGAAGCCCGACGGATCGCTCATCGCCCGGCTTCGAGCGCGGCGAGCAGCCCGCCGTCGAGCGGCCCGCGGGGCAGGATCGGCCAGACATCGACCACCGTCCCGCCCTCGACGACGTAGTAGGCATCGAAGTAGTTGACCGCGAACGGGGTGTAGCCGAGGTGGAAGTCGACGACGTCGCCGACCTTGAACGGGCAGGCTGCATCCGCCGCATAGGTCGCGTGCTCCTCGTCGAAGCGGTACGGGGTCAGCCCCTCGTAGCCGACGATCCGGGGGTAGGCCGGGACGCTGCCGACATCGGCCGCCCCGAACGTCTTCTTGCCCAGGTTCAGGACGAGCCGGTCCCTGCCCCGGCTGATCACCGTTACCACGGCCGCGGTGGCCTTCTTGAAGCGCGGCTCCATCAGGAAGTGGTAGTCGTCCATCGTCGCGTAGGAGCCCAGCTGGAGCTCGGTGATCCGGGGGTTGGCACCGGTCCAGAAGGCGGTCGCCGTGCCGGCTGCGGACAGGGTGGGGCAGGGGATCCCGTTCGCCTCGAGCAGGTCGGCGACCTCGACGAAGTAGCGCATCGCCTCGGCCTGGAGGGCGTGGCGCCGGTCGTGGTCCATCTCCAGCGAGCAGTGGCCCTCGTAGCCGGAGATGCCGGCCAGGCGCAGGCCGGGCAGGTCCACGATCCGCCGGGCGAGGGCCAGCGCTTCGGCCGGCGCGTCGATCCCGGCCCGGTGCATCCCGGTGTCGACCTCGATCAGGACCCTGATCGTGCTGCCGGCCTCGACCGCCGCAGCCGACAGTGCCGCCGCGTCGCCAGCATCGTCCACGTTGACGGTCAGGGCCGCCTCGCGGGCGAGCAGCGCGGCAGCCCGCCGCTTGCGCGGATCGACCAGCTGGTTGGCGATCAGGACGTCCTCCGCCCCGGCCCGGACCATCACGATCGCCTCCCAGATCGTGGCGGCGCACAGCCCGAAGGCGCCGTGCTCGAGCTGGAGGCGGGCCACGTGGGGGCTCTTGTGGTTCTTGACGTGGCCCCGCAGCCGGGCATGGAGGGACGGCAGCTGGGCCTCCATGAAGGCCAGGTTCGCGAGCAGGATGTCACGATCGAGGACGAGCGCCGGGGTGACCAGGTCGTACTTGCTCCGGCCGATGGCCGATCCGTACAGCTGGCGGACATGATCATGGGCGTCGGTGATCAGGGCGGCCGGTTCGCGCATTACTGGGAGCTCCCTCGGGCCGTGATCGGCCAGCGGTCGATCAGCCGGCCGGCCCGGCTGACCCAGACGTGGTCGTGCAAGTTGAAGGTCGTCCGGATCTGGCCGGGAGCCAGGTCCACCTGGCTGCCGAGGGCGGGCAGCGGGTCGGCCATCTCGATCGTCGCGTGCTCGTCGCCCATCGAGATCCGGCTGGCCTCGAAGCCGATCGGGACCGGCGGCCCGTACTCCATGCCTACCACCCGGCGGCCGACATCGAGCACGATCCGGCCCGGGTGGCGGCTGATGACCGTGCCCCGGATCGCGACCGCGCAGCGGAACGGGACGCTCGGGTCGAGGAGCTGGGGCTCCATCAGGGCGTACACGCCGGCCTGGATCTCGGTGATCAGCGGGTCGGCAATCGCCGCGCGCAACGTCGACGTGCCGGCGGCCGACACGACCTCGACCGGGAAGCCCGCCTCGATCAGGGCCTGGCGGGCTTCGGCCAGGGCGGCGTAGGCGACCGCGAGCTTGGCCGGCCGGTCCTCCTCGGTCAGCCGGAGGCGGCCCTCGTAGCCCATGATCCCGCGCAGCCGGAGGCCCGGCGAGCGATCGATGGCCTGGGCCAGGCGGACCGCGTCGCCGGCCGAGGCCACCCCGCACCGATGGAGGAGGACGTCGACATCGATCAGGACGTCGATCGTCGCGCCCACTCGGGCCGCCTCGCGCGACAGGATGTCGACGGGCTCCGGATCGTCGACGGCGACGGCAACCCGGGCCCGGTCGGCGAGAGCCACGAGACGGGCCACCTTGCGCGGGTCGACGACCTCGTTGGCGACGAACACGTCGTCAATCCCGGCCTCGACCATCGCCTCGGCCTCGCCGACCGTGGCACAGGTGATCCCCACGGCCGAGCCGCCCAGCTGGCGCCGGGCGAGCTCGGGCGTGCGGTGCGTCTTGACATGGGGTCGGACGGTCTTGCCGGTGCCCGCCAGGAGGACCTCCATCGCGGCCACGTTAGCCTCGAACATGTCGAGATCGAGGACGAGGGCCGGCGTGGACAGGGCCAGCAACGGCGCCGGACGGCTGGCCGGAGCGCTCGTGGCCATCAGCCAGCGGCTCCGGCGGAGGCCAGCCGCCGGCGGACGTCGCCATAGTGCGCCCCGCGCTCGTGGTCGGGCTCGTAGCGGCGCGAGACGGTGACGAGCTCGGCCACCGCGCTCGACACGGACTCGTACACACCGGCCCCGACGCCGGCCAGGATCGCCGCGCCGAAGGCACCCGGCTCGTCCTGGGCCACGACCTCGACGGGGATGCCCGTCACGTCGGCCATCAGCTGTGCGAACCAGGCGTTCTTCGAACCGCCGCCGGTGGCCCGGATCAGGCGCGACTCGATTCCCCGCCGCCGGAGCTGGTCGAGGCTGAGCGAGAGCTCGCAGGCGATCCCCTCGAGCAGCGCCCGGACGATGTCGACGCCGGTCGCCGCGAGGGTGATCCCGCTCAGGCTGGCCCCGAACCCGGCCGCAGCCGAGACGTGCGGCTGGGGGGTGAAGCCGGGGTTGGCAAAGACGTGGCCGGGCCCCGGGCCGGCCAGGGCCAGCCCGGCTTCGAGATCGGGGATCGAGAGATGGAGCAGGTTGCGAGCCCAGTCGATCACGGCCATCCCGTTGGGATTGGTGACCAGCAGCCCGAAACCGGTCGGGCCGGGATGGGGATAGACCCCGATCCCGTCATGGACGAGCTCGGCCGGCCAGCCCGGGTTGACCGGCATGTTGAACGAGTTCCACGTCCCGCACGCCAGCGACACGATGCCCGGGTCGACGGCGGCCGAGCCGACCGAGGCCGCATAGGTGTCGAACGCGCCGGTTACGATCAGGGTGTCCGCCGGCAGGCCGAGGTCGGCGGCGATGCCCGGCAGGATCGTCCCGATCGGGGAGCCGTTGGGCTGCACCTCGGGCAGCCACTTCGGGTCGATGCCCGTCTCCGCGATCCGCTCGGCCGACCAGCCGCCGGTCGCCACGTCGTACGTCGCCCAGGTCCCGGCATCGCTCCAGTCGATCACCGGCCGGCCGCTGGTGAGCAGCGCGTAGTACTCGTGCCAGTTCATGAACCAGCGCGTCCGGGCAGCCGTCTCGGGATACGTTGCCTGCCACCACAGGGCGCGGTTGACCGGGTCCATCCGGCGCGGCACGTGGCCCGCCAGGCGCTGCCACTCCTCGGGCGAGCGGCGTGCCGCCGTCCGGGCCGCGACTTCGTCCCCGCGGGTATCGGAGGTCATCAGGCAGCGCCCCAGCGGCGTGCCGTCCTCGGCCACCGGGAAGACCTCCCGGCCCGAGGAGCTGAACGAGATCGCCACCGGCGGGTCCGACCTCAGGCTGGCGTGGCCGGCCACCTCGCGGACGGCCGACCGGAATGCATCGCGCGATTCGAAGACGTCGACCTCGCTCTGACCGGGCTCGGGCCGGTAGGCGGGCACGACCCGCTTGGCGCCCGCCAGCGCGCGGCCGCCATGGGCATAGGCGCCTACCTTGATCGCACTGGAACCCAGATCGATCCCGATCAGGCTCATTCGTTCCGCTCCTTGGCCCCCCGGCCGCCGGCCGATTCGATCAGCCGAGCCCCGAGATGTCCTCGCCGGGCTGGCCGATGATCGCGATCGTCGAGAAGATCGCGGTCTCGGTGTCATCGGGCACGAGAATCCGGAGCAGGACGCCGGCCGCCGGCGCCTCGACATCGAGGTTGACCTTCTCGGTCTCGATCTGGACGATCGGCTCGCCCTTCGCGACCGCGTCGCCCTCGGCCTTGTGCCAGTGCCGGACGATCCCCGTCTCGAGATCCTGTCCGGCCTGGGGCATGATCACCTTGACGGCCATGCTTCCAGACTCCTTGCCCCGTCCGGGCTACAGCTCCGCGTTGACGATGAAGCCCGCGTCCACGAGCAGCGTCGCCGAGGTGACGTAGCTCGCGTCGTCGCTGAGCAGGAAGCTGATCGCGCCGGCCATCTCCTCGGGCTGCCCCGCCCGGCCGAGGGCAATCCGCTCCTCGTAGTACTTGACCGCCGGCGGATCGTCGAACATCGGGATCGACATGTTGGTCACGATCCAGCCCGGTTCGACCGCGTTGACCCGGATGCCGTGCTTGCCCACCACCGCCCCGAAGGCCTTGGCCCACATCGAGATGCCGCCCTTGGTGGCGCAGTAGGCCGACTGGAACGGCGAGCCGACATGGGCAGAGATCGAGCTGGTGCACACGATCGCGCCGCCGTGGCCTTCCTTGATCATCTGCTTGGCGCCCTCGGTCGTGACGACCCAGGTCCCGCGCAGGTTGGTCTCGCTCAGGTTGTCCCAGTCCTCGATCGTCGTCTCGTCCCATTTCATGAACGGGTTGATCCCGGCGTTCGAGACGACGTAGTCGAGCCGGCCGCCGCGCCGGGCGGTCTCCTGGACCATCTCCACGACCTGGGCCGGATTGCGCATGTCGGCGACGACCGCGAACCCTTCGCCGCCGGCCTCCTTGATCTTGGCGAGGGTGACCGACGGGTCGCCCGTCGGCCGCTGGTTGACCGCGACGATCGCCCCTTCGGCAGCCAGCCGGACGGCCGTCGCCTGGCCGATTCCGTTCGTCGCCCCGGTGACCAGGGCGACCTTGCCTACGAAGCGCTTCTCCACGGCAGTGACTCCTCGAGCTAGCTGGAACGCAATCCGCGGCCCCAGATTGCCACCGGGGCCGCGGACAGATGAGCTGGGATAGCCGCCGGGTCAGGCGTCCGCGATCGACTCGCCGGCTTTGGCCAGCCAGTCCTCATTCCCACGGAAGTAGAGCACGACCAGGATCACCACCCCGATCAGGAACCACAGGGCATCCACGGGCGGGGCGAGGTCGTAGGGCGAGCTGAGCGGGAACGACTTGATGATCGCGTAAATCAGGACCAGCGTCGACGCGACCGGGAAGATCACGTGGAGGATCACGTTGAACTCACTTCGGTATTCCGTCCAGTAGAGCCGGAAGACCGCGACGTTGGCCGCGATATAGGCGACCGACACGGCCAGGACCAGGATCAGGCCGGTCATCAGGAAGAACCCGGTATCCGGTCCGAAGACGAAGCCGACGTACAGGGCGACGATCGCGTTGACGAACATCTCGAGGATGATCGCGTTGCTCGGCGTCTTGTACTTCGGGTTGACCTTG
>DATGGC010000045.1:0-7621 GCA_035308745.1 Candidatus Limnocylindrales bacterium
CTGCAAGGATTGGCCCGGTGACGGTGTACGTGGAGTCGAGGGCCGTAGCGATGC
This sequence comes from Candidatus Limnocylindrales bacterium, assembly GCA_035308745.1. GTDB lineage: Bacteria > Chloroflexota > Limnocylindria > Limnocylindrales > CSP1-4 > Palsa-1033. The sequence goes on from DATGGC010000045.1 coordinate 55, forward strand.
TGGGCGGGGAAGGCGGCGACCACGGTGAGACTGACCGAGCCGGTTGGGGGGTTGGCCCGTGGCCAGCGGCAGGGGGCACATCCTCGGCTACGCTAGTGCTCATTTGAGCGGCGACCGCTTGCGAGGGCAGCCGGCAGCATGCGGCCAACCATCCGGGGCACCGCATCCGGGGCAGGTCCCTGTGGAGTCGGGCGCGGCCTGATAGCCACTGCCGATCCTGAAGACCTTGCCGCCACAAATCGGGCACGTCCCTTGAGAAGCTGGCCGCCCGTTCTTCATGGTGATTCGCTGCGGGTCACGAATCACCACGGTTGCCTTGTCCTTAACGCAGTACGCGAGCACCATGAACCCTCCTGCCGCTCACCTCGCAAACGCCGTGGACGACGAGGCAGTGCTCCTCGAGCCACCCCAATTACTATGCCCTCGGCTCGAACGCGTCAAGACCAAGTTCGTCAAGCACCTCCTGACCCAACGGCGCCGGAGTGCAGACTCGTCCGCGATGAAAGTGGCCCTGGATAGCATGAGTGGGACGCGTCCGGAAAAGGCGAGTCCTGAGCGCAAGATCGACCTAGGCGTCAGTGGAGGTACGAACCCGCAAATTCGGCCACGATGCTGTCGCACTGCGAGGATGCTGGCGGAAGTGCGCACGTCAAGAGGGCAGCGCCGCCATTGGCCTGACCAACGTAGATCGCGGCGCCGACGGTTTCATACGGGCCGCCGGACGTACCTCCGCTTCCGGGTATGCCAGGTGGGTCCGAGAAGTCGACGACCGTGGACGAAACGCGATGCTGCGTTTCGCCGGCTGGGGGGCCGCACGCCGCCCCGTATTGCTGCTGATCCGCAGCCGCCGCCGCGGGGAAGAGCCCGCAGACGAGGTCAAGCATGCAACCGAGGCAGGCTGGAGCGGTCTGGAGGTCAATGACCGAGTTCCTATCAGACGGGTCGTTCAGCGACAACTCTGAACTCCCATCCATTCCCACGCTTCCAAGGCAGGTCCAACCAGGCGGCCCGAGCAAGTGATCAACGTTGTTCGCGTAGAAGATCAGACCCGAACCGGTTGGGGCAACCGCTCCTGATGGCACAGCCGGTGACCCCGGTGTGGAGCCGTCGCCGTAGGTCGTATCACAGACTCGGACAGATCCGACCAAGGTAGGGGTCGGGAGTGGGGATGGTTCAGACGTCGGGTCGGTGGTTACGGCACCTTGGCCCAAGCGTTGACAAAGGCTGGAGCCATACAACGCACCACCGGAATCCCAGACCGAAACGTTCGCGCCATCGAATTGAGCCGTGCAGATCTCGGTGTCTCCCGAGGGGACGCCTGAACCGGCGTAAACGGTCCACTCGCCCCCGTTTCCTGGCTGATAGGCGCTGGCAAACTGGTTGCACACGTCAGCCGAGAGAAGCACGGTCGCATCGTGCCCTGAGACTTGAAGCCCACATTCGGCCGCGACTCCCGGACCAACGCTCGGGAGTACTCCCTGCGGAGCGGACGCCCCGTTGATCAACTTGATCAGGTTCGCGCAAAGGCCGGATCCGTAGATATTGGAACCCTGGTCTCGGACCGTGTACAGATCGCCGCTGTACGTCTCTTGGCAGATCGCCGCGCCGAGTGGGGCTTGTCCACCTTGATACACGTACCACGTCCCGCCGTCGGTAATAGTTGCCGCTTCGGAGACGCATCTTGCCTGGGCGTCCAAACCCTGGATGGTCTCGCTCACTGCAGCGCCTGTGAGTCCGACGGTGCACGACGGCGTCACAACCGCACCGATTTGACTGAAGAACTTAGGCCCGTAGAGTGCCGCCAGACCAATGACGATAACCGTGATGAGGGCGAGACTCAATGCCCGGAGGTGATTAGGCCCAGGCGCGCGTTCGGCACTTCCCGGAGCGGACGTCGCCGCCACCGGCACCGGACTCGAGGCATCCGAATACTGGGTACCGCACCGCGGGCAGAAGGCAGCTCCCGTGTCGGTTCGGGGCTGGCCGCATCGAGCGCAGAAAAGAGCTCTTCCGCCTGACCCTATTCCAGTCTCGTTCACCTATCTCCTCGCCGCATCCATGAACCGGGCCGTCCTGTTGCTAATGGAGCACTGCCTGAACGCACGAGCCGAGATCATTGAGGTACTCACACCGCAACTCGAGCCCGACACGCGTGCCATCGAAGAACCAAAACGCCAGGGCGAGAAGAAGCACGACAAGGAGCGCCGACGCAAGAGGGCTCGAGCCGCGCCTGGCTTGCGGCGTTGGGGCAGGCACTGGCGGTTTCGGAGGCGGAGGAGCAGGCGCGGCCGACCCGTCTACAAACCTCACTCCGCAGAAGGCGCAGAACGCCGCGGCGGGGTCCGTCCTGGCGCGCCCGCAGCGCGTGCAGTAACGCGCCAGATCCTCGGCGCCCGCGTTGTTTTCGATCAATGCTTCCCCCGGATCACGATCCGAACGCCGAGCGAGCATACGCCCACACGGTAGCAATCTCTATCCTGTCGGGTGCCTCTCAATGGTTAGATGCTCGGCAGAATGCCGAGGTTCAAGTGGGCTGGCTCCTGCTCCTGCGGGTCGTACCTCAGGTCACACTGTGACCGAGCCAGAAACGGGGGAGACCGCCACCACAGGGAGCGCCCTGATACGCGGTCGCAGAACCGCGGTCCAATGTGCCATCGTTTCGACTGCCCAGATCAGGAGTTCCTGGTTCTCCTCGAACGGAGGCGGCTCCGCCACGTCGCGATAGATCGCGAGGCGGCATGCCCGGCGGTTGTCAAGCCTCTCCCACGTAACCGGCTGCCCGAGATCGTGCTCGATCGACTCTCTATCGGCCAAAAGGGCATCGAAGTACATCTTGGAGGTTGAGCCAGTATCAATGTAGAGCTCCACCCGAAGCCGCCGGCCATTGGCCATCGACCACACGAAACCAAACCCTGGCCGTCCAGAGGCAAACTGCAGCCAGTTCGCGGTGTCGATCCTGGAGACAGAAGTATCGTGCGGCTTTAGCTGTTTGTACCGGGCGAGGATTTCCGAGAAGAATCGCTGATACCGAAGGCCAAGCTCCGATGCCGGTCCACCCTGGCGCACGGATTTCGCCCATTCATTGGGCTGCGCAACCAGCTTGAAATGCGGTGCCAACGGCGACTCGTCGATCTGCAGGAGCTCGAGCTCAACGCCGAAGAAGTCGACTCCGTCAATTGTGTGGGCGTTAAGCCAATCAAGTGCCTGTCGATGTTCCGCTCGGAACTTGGTCGCAATCCAGACGACGTAGCGGATGCGATCGCTCCCTGAGGTGTAAGTCACCAGCTGGCCGAGGTGACTGTGATCCGTCCCTCCGAGTTGGTTCTCAATTACGAAACGATCGCCACTTGCCGCATCCTGAGCGACGATGTCCACGTGAAAGTCGCCTACCGAGACCTCTGTAGCTTCGAGCACCAGCTCGAGACCAAGGGCTCGCCCGAGGAGGTCGAGGTGCGCGGCGAGCCAAGGCGTGAAGTCGCGCGCCTCGTTCTTCCATGCCTTGCGCGCCTCCACGACTTTGAGTTCTCCGAGGGGTGTCGTCACAGTTGCGTCCTCCAACTCGGCCATAGGCCAACCCCTGAATAGAACACCACCTCAGGTTCGCTCCGGGGCAGGCCGCATCGAGAACAACGGGCTCCTTAACTTGCGTCAAGCCCTATGTCGCTCACGTCCCCTCGTACCGAGAGGCTGCTCTCGTCGCGACGATACGCGCAGCCCCGCCGGCTTTGACTTCCGCCCCCATTGCGTCCGGGTTCGCGACAGATGGGAGGCCCTTATCTCCTCTCCCGTCAACGCGAGGCCGGAGGCCGTCGATCAAGCTTGCGCCAGGCGGACCGGGACCCGGTTCCAGCGCCCCGGGCCATCCGGCCTCGGCCGCCACTCGACCGACAGCCAGTCGACGGTCCCCAGTCGCGTCGGCGATTCGACCGGTGTCGAGCCCGCCGGGACGGCCCAGGTGAGGCTCGCCTGGGGGGCCAGCAGGGTGGTCCGGGCAAATGGCTGGCCGTAGGCATCGCGGACCGAGCGGACCGCGACGTCGAACGCCGGCGCGGCGCCGACATTGGTCACGACGAAGCGGGTCAGGTCGCCGCCCGCGCCGGTCTCACAGCTGAACTCCGGGCGGCTGCCCAGGTCCGAGAGCGCCAGGCGGACCGCGGCGAACACGACCAGGAACAGGACCACCACGATCACGGCCAGGAGCGTCAGCGCGCCGAACCAGTCGTCGATCTCGATGTGCATCGCCCCTCCTCCATGCTCGATCGAATCGCTCGCGGATGCTAGTCCCGGATCCGGACCTCTGCCTCGATCTCGACGGGAATCCCGAAGGGCAGCTCGGCCAGTCCGACGGCGGAGCGGGCATGCGCCCCAGCTGGTCCGTAGAGCTCGATGATCAGGTCCGAGAAGCCGTTGATCACGGCCGGCTCGCGCTGGAAGCCGGGCGAGGCATTGACCATCCCGAAGACGCGCAGCCAGGCCGTCACCCGGTCCAGGTCGCCCAGCTCGCGCTGGAGGCTGCCCAGGATCGCCAGGCCGGCCAACCGTGCCGACTGGTAGGCCTGCTCGACGGTCAGGTCACCGTCGACCTTGCCCAGCGGCCCCGCGATGCTGCCGTCGGGGTTCTGGGGCGCGTGGCCGCTCACGTAGGCCCGATCGCCCGAGACGCGGACCGCGCTGAATGGCAGGACGACCCCGGCCGGGGCTTGGAGCGCGGCCGGCAGGACCAGTCCGAGCTCCTGGAGTCGTGCCTCGATCTTCATCCGGCCTGGGCCGCGTCGATCGCGGCCATGGGGTCGTCCATCGGTCCAGTCTAGCGCCCAGCGGGGCCCACGACGGCCGGCTCGGAGACCAAATCCACGGGCCATTCATGACAGGTTTCGTCATGAACGGCGGCTAGGATTCGACCTAGAACTGAAGCGTTCGGGAATGATCGCCGACGACGAGGAGAGCCGCGATGTTGAACCTGGAACTTGCCCGGATCGTAGTCGCCGAACGGATCCGCACGACTGACGAGCACATCCGCCAAGACCGTTTCCGACAGGACCTGGCCGAACGCCGGGCGGCCGCCGCTGAGCAGGATCGAACCGGAACGCGTCCGGCCGCCGATCCGTGCGGCGAGACCAGCCAGCGGGCCAAGCCGGCCCTCGGCTGACGAATGGCCTCAGCCGGGGGCGTAGCGGCCGACGACGCCACCGGCGAGGCCGGCGATCTCGGCCCGCAGGTTGGCCGGCTCGACGATCTCGAGATCCGGGCCGAGCACCAGCAGCCGGGCGGCGATCTCGTCGGGCCAGTCGAGGGATAGCCGCAGGCGCACCCAGGCCGGGGCTTCGTCATCGGGCAGTTGCTCGGCCTCGTCCATCTCGCGGTGACCAACCACCTCCCGCAGGCGGCCCTGCCGCGCCGCCCGGACCCGGACGACGACCGCAGTTCGGGGCGTCTCGCGCTCGAAGGCCGCCGTGGACTCGGTCCAGTAGCCGGCCAGGTCGAATCCGGCGGGCCGCTCGAAGCGCTCGCCGGTTGGTTCGATCCGGGCGATTCGCGAGACCCGGAAGGTCCGGATCTGGCCCTCGGCCAGGGCCACCACGTACCAGACCCCGGCCTTGAGGACCAGGCCGAGCGGCTCGATCAGCCGGGCGACGACCCGGTCGCGCCGGTAGTCGATGGTGACCCGCTGGGACTCCCAGACGGCTTCGGAGATGGCCGCCAGGTGGGGCACGGGTTCGGAGCCCTGGTACCAGCCGACGGCATCGAGATGGAAGCGCTCGACGAGCCGCGACGCCCGGGTGCGGAGCTCGGGCGGTAGCGCGGCCAGGACCTTCAGCCGGGCGGCCGCGACGACCGTTCCCAGGCCCAGCTCCGCGGCGGGACCGGGAACGCCGGCCAGGAAGAGTGCCTCAGCCTCGTCGGCGGTCATCCCGGTCAGCCTGGTCCGGTAGCCGTCCACGAGCCGGATGCCTCCGTACGGACCGCGCTCCGCATAGATCGGGACGCCGGCCGCGGCGAGCGCCTCGACGTCGCGGTGGATCGTCCGTTCCGACACCTCGAGCTCGATGCCGAGCTCGGCGGCGGTCAGCTGGCCACGGCTCTGGAGGAGCAGCAGGAGCGACACGAGGCGGGACGCACGCACGGCCGAAGGATAGCAGGGTTCATGTCAGATCCTGTCATGTACCGGATGTCAGGTACCGGATGTCAGGTACCGGATGCGACCGACCCAGCCCGAAGGCGGGCCGCGAGGCCGCGCAGGCGACCCTGCGAGACGGCGACGCCGAGGAGCACGATCAACCCACCGAGAGGCTCGTTCCAGGTCAGCGGCTCGCTCAGGACGGCGACACCCACCAGGATCGCCACGAGCGGGGTGAGGTACGTCACCGTGCTGGCGGTGGTGCTGCCAGCGGCGGCGATGATCCGGTAGTTGAGGACGTAGGCGATGCCGGTCCCGAGTGCGCCGAGGCCCAGCATCCCGAGCACGGTATCCAGGCGAATCGGGCCGCTCCGGAGGCCGCTCACCAGGACGACCGGCAGGAGGAGCAGGGTCGCTGCAAGGATCTGGCCGGTCGCCAGGGAGACCGGGCCGTCGGCCAGCCCGGTCAGGTGCCGGCGGCCGTACGGAAAGCCGATGCCGTAGCCGCAGATCGCCCCGATGCACGCCAGCACGCCGGGCAGCTCACCCTGGCCCAGCCCGTTCCAGATCCCGACCACGACAAGCACGCCGAGGAAGCCGATGACCAGGCCGACGACCCGGCTCAGGGTGGGCTCCTCTTCGGGGAAGGCCAGCAGGATCACGGCCAGGGTGCTCAGCGGCGTCGCGCCGTTGATGATCCCGGCCAGGATCGAGCTGACCTGGGTCTCGCCGTACGAGAAGAGCAGGAACGGGATCACGTTCATCAGGGCGGCCATCACGAACAGGTGGCGCCAGGTGGATGCCGTCCGGGGCAGGCGCGTGCGACTGGCCGTGGTCACGATCACCAGCGCCGTCGCTCCGATCAGGCAGCGCCCGAATGCCACCTGGATCGGACTCAGGCTTTCGAGGCCGAGCTTGATGAAGAAGAACGAGCAGCCCCACATCCCGGCCAGGATGAGGAAGGCAACCTGCCAGGGCAGCCGCAGGCCACTGCGAGCGGTCGGATCGGGGGCGGCGGACGGGCGGGTCCTCATCGTCTTCGTGGCACCTCGACAAGATAAACACGCCCGGCCGGCGACGAGTTGCATCGACGCTGCCGGGCGGTGAACCTAGGGAGCCACGCCGGCGTATCGGTCGCAAAGGAGTCCTACCCAGATGCCTGACGCTCCACGCCCGGCCGGCTTCTCCCTGGAGGACGCCGTCCTCGACATCGGCGGCGACATCGGCGCCCTGATCCTGTACACCGACGCCGAGTACGACCAACGCGAGATCGAGATCAGCCCGATCGACGCCGGCCCGGACCACCACCACGCCCACGACGACGCAACCGAGCACGAGCACGAGCACGAGCATCCGGATGGTCATCGGACGCACACCGCGATCCATGTCCGGCGGACCGGCGCCGGGCTGACCTACGCCGGGATCTACCCCGAGCTGCGCGCCGGCGAG
>DATGGC010000046.1:0-1713 GCA_035308745.1 Candidatus Limnocylindrales bacterium
ACCCACAGGGTCATGGCGCAGCCGATCCCGCCCATGACCGCCAGGAACAGCTCGCCGCCAATCCAGGCGGCCGCGGCCATCCCGCCGAACAGGATCGCCAGCACGAGGGCGATGACCGCCAGGCCGAGGCGCTCCAGGAACGGCCGCTTCGAGCGCGGATCCGGCGCGACGGGGCCCGGGCTGTCTGCCGGATCGGGCGTGCGCGGCCCGGTCACTGGCTGAGGGTCTTCAGCCACAGGCTCATCAGCGAGCCGGCGATCGGCGCTGCCCGGGCCGATCCGTGGCCGCCCTGCTCGACGACCACCGCAATCGCCACCGTTGGGTTGTTGGCCGGGGCGTAGCCGATGAACCACGAGTTCGGCTCGGCGCTGCCGCCGATCTGGGCCGTGCCCGTCTTGCCGGCCGTGTCGATCCCCGGGATCGCCGCGCCGGTCGTGAAGATCCGGCCCCAGCTGCTCTCGACGGCCAGCTCCATCGCGTTGCCGATCGTGCCCGCAACCGATGGCGACATCACGGTGTCGAGGACGGCCGGCTGGATCGACTGGCTACCGTTCGGCCCGCTGATCGACGTGACCAGCTGGGGCTTCATCTCGACCCCGCCGTTGGCGACCGTCGCTGCGACGAGGGCCATCTGGAGCGGGGTGACCAGCGTCTCGGCCTGGCCGTAGGCCGCGTTCGCCAGCTCGACGTCGTCCTTGAAGCCGCCCCCGAAGTTACCGCCGCCGTTCGTCACCTGGCTGGCCGCGGTTGGCAGGTCGAACGGGATCGGAGCCCCGAAGCCCAGCTTGCCGGCCCACGCACTGAGCGCCGCGCCGCCCGTGCGCAAGCCCGTCAGGGCGAAGTAGATGTTGCACGAGACCTCGACGGCCTGGTCGTAGTCGAGGGCCAGCGAACCGGTGAAGTCATGGTGGCCGTCATGGATCCGGAAGCCCGAGACCAGCAGGCCGGTTTGCTCGGCGGCCGGCTGCTGCGAGTACGTGGTCGAGGGCGTGATCGCGCCGGACCCGAGGGCGGCGATCGAGGTCACGATCTTGAACACCGAGCCGGGCACGTACTCGCCCATCGTCGCCCGGTCGAGGAATGGCTGGCCCGCGGCGGCCGCGGTCCGATTGAAGGCGGCCACAGCGGTCGTCGGGTCGGCGATCGCGTTGGCATTGAAGGTCGGAGTCGAGGCCATGGCCAGGACCCGGCCGGTCCGCGGATCGAGCATCACCACCGCGCCCCGGTCCGAGCCGAGGGCCTTGACGGCCGCTTCCTGGAGCTTGAGCGACAAGCTCAGGCTCAGGTTGTCGCCCTGCTGCGCGCCGGGGGCCAGCTTGGACAGCAGGTCGTCGAGCGAGTTGGGGCTGCCCTGGCCGCTCAGCTGGGCGTTGTACGCCCGTTCCAGGCCGGCCGTCCCGTAGACCGGCGAGGCATACCCGATCAGGGGCGCCAGCGAGCGATCGGCGTAGACCCGGTAGGGTTCGCCGTTGGCGTCCCGCTTGCTCGAGGCCAGGACGGCTCCGGTTCGATCGAGGATGCGGCCGCGGACCACGTCGCGGGCCGCCGCGATCACCAGCGGGTTGTCGGCGGCCCGGCTGAGGTCCGAGGAGCGGACCACCTGCCAGTAGCCCGCGCCGACGGCGATCAGCCCAAAGAGCAGGCTCAGGACGATCCCGATCCGGGCGATCCCCTGCCCCAGCGGCGCCCGGTCGCGGCGGTTCATCGTCGCCC
>DATGGC010000047.1:0-9885 GCA_035308745.1 Candidatus Limnocylindrales bacterium
CGCGCACCGCCGATCCGTCAATGCTCCCGGTCCATGGCGGAACGTGCCCGCGTGTGTTCGGGTGGCCTGCGACCGTCGGGCCGCTCCGGGCGGACAAATTGACAAACTCCACTCCCAGCCGCGCTATGGTCGGGACACCCCGACTGACGACCGTCGACGTGCTCGGCACGACGAATCTGACGCACGAGCTGGCTGTTGACCGCCGCGATCGATCTCGAAAAGCGGACCGAATCCGCCCATACGGCGGCTCCCAGTGGAATCTGACAAGGACGGGCGGTGCACTCCGCGATCCGCGGCGCTTTGCCCAGCCGACGAGCCGCTGACCCACGAGCGCACTGGTCGAGCAGGCGAGCTGGGTGGCGCCGGATGGTGCGCACAGAACAACAAAGCGCCGTTTGGAGGCCCCAGGACGGCCCGACGGGCCAACGGTCGAGCCGAAGTTAGCCGTCACGGGCTAATCTCCGGCGCCCGAAGTCAAGATCGGGTCCGTCGGAGGGCTCAAACGGCCCGTTGGTTGTTCCGTGCGCACCATCGGGTCCGAACGCGTCCGAACGCGTCCGAGCGTCACGGAACGCCGCGGAACTCAAGCGCGGCCACGGAACGCGAGCGCGGCCCCGCAACCCCGAGCACGATTGCCTCAATTTGAGGTCCGTCGGTATACTGACCCGGCCGGAGCCGCCACCTCGGTCGACGCCTCGTTCCGATCAACCGGCACAGTGGCCAGGCACCTCGCCGAGGATCGCGCCAGATGAGTCTGACACTCGCCGCGGTGGGCGCCGTGGTGGCTGCGGTCCTGCAGCTGACCATCGTCCCGTACCTCGGCATCGCCGGGGCCTATCCCGACCTTCTCCTCGTCATCGCCGTTATCGCCACGTTCGCGTGGAGCACCGAAGCGGGGATGACGCTCGCATTCGTCGGCGGTCTGATGATCGATCTCCTAGCCCCGCGACCAATCGGCCTGACGGCCTTCACGCTGCTCCTGTCGACCGGCATCGCAGCGGTGATCGGCCGTGTCGTCCAGCGCGGCCGGGTGCTGACCCCGATCGTGCTGATCTTCGCCCTGAGCTTCGTCACCGACCTGACCTTCCTGGGCCTGTTCACCGCCCTGGAGGGCAAGCTCGCGGTCCCTGACCCGATCCAGCTGATCCTGCCCGGGGCGATCTACTCGACCGCGATCGCCCTGGTCCTGTCGCCGGCGGCGATGGCCATCAACAAGCGCTTCACCGAGCGGGAGCGGGTCGCGTGGTAGCGCCCGGGATCGTCGACGAGCGGCCGGAGCGCGAGCGCCAGCTTGTCCGGTTCCTCGCGTTCGGGATCATCGCCCTCGTCGCGATCTGCGGCCTGACGGCCCGGATGGTCTACCTCCAGCTCGTCAACGGCCAGACCTACCAGCAGGCCGCCACCACCAACAGCACCGTCCAGCAGGAGATCCCGTCGACCCGCGGCCTGATCTACGACCGCAACGGCCTGCCCCTGGTCGAGAACCTGCCCAGCTACACGGTCGAGGTCCGGCCGTCGGACCTGCCCTTCAATCAGCGCCCGGCGATCGTCGCGCAGCTGGCCTCGCTGCTGAAGATGGACCCGGCCGACATCAACGCCGCAATCGACGGCAACCCCGGCTCGACCTTCGACCTGGTCCGGATCGCCTCAGGCGTCCCGGTCGCAACGGCCAACCTGATCGCCGAGGAGCATCTCGACCTGCCCGGGGTGGAGGTTTCGGTCGACGCCCTGCGCTACTACACCCAGGGCACGATCCTGAGCGACGTCCTGGGCTATACCGGGCCGATCGATGCGGCCACGCTCAAGCAGCTCCGCTCGGTCGGCTACCTGCCCGACGACCTGATCGGCCGGGCGGGCGTCGAGGAGCAATACGAGACCCAGCTGCGCGGGACCTACGGCCTGGAGACGATCCAGCGCGACGCCACCGGCCGCCAGATCCAGGTCCTGTCGACGGACAAGCAGCCGGTCGCCGGCGACTCGCTGACCCTCACGATCGACTCGAAGATGCAGAAGCAGGCCCAGCTCGCCGCCGACTGGGCGATGAAGACGGCCAAGCTCAAGTCCGCGGTCCTGATCGTCGAGAACCCCCAGACGGGCGAGATCCTGGCGATGGTCAGCACGCCGTCGTACAACGACAACGACTTCGCCCAGGGGATCACCAACGCCCAGTACGAGGCGCTCCTGAACAATCCCTCGAAGCCGCTCATCAACCACGCGATCGGGATGCAGTTCCCCGAGGGCTCGACCTACAAGCTGGTGACCGGGACGGGCGCCCTGGCCGATAAGAAGCTGACGCCGAGCACCCTCGTCGAGACCCATCCCTACATCCAGATCGGGGCCGACAAGTTCTGGGACTGGAACAAGCGCGGCTTCGGCGCCCTCAACATCCTGGGCGGCTTCGCCGACTCGAGCGACACGTTCTTCTACCAGGTGGCCGAGATGCTCGGGATCCAGCGCCTCGCCTACTGGGCCCACCAGTACGGCTTCGGGACGCCGACCGGGATCGACCTGCCCGGCGAGGTTCCGGGAATCGTGCCCGACGAGCAGTGGAAGCAGGCCACCTTCGGCCAGGCGATCCTGCCCGGCGAGCTGGTCCAGGCCGGGATCGGCCAGGGCTTCGATACCTCGACGCCGCTCCAGATCCTGAACGCCTACTCGGCCCTGGCCAACGGCGGCACGCTCTACCAGCCGCAAGTCGTGCGCCAGATCACCGGCCCCGACGGTTCGATCGTGCGGCCGTTCAAGCCGATCGTGATCCGCAAGATCGCGGCGCCTGCCAGCGTGTTCACCACGATGCGGATCGCCGCCCGACAGGTCGTCACCAGCCGGCACACCTACAACCTGACCGACGAGCCATTCGTCATCGCGGGCAAGACCGGCACCGCCGAGTTCGGCATTCGCGACGCCCAGGGCCGGCTGCCGTTCCACAACTGGTTCGTTGGCTTCCTGCCCCTCCACGGCGACGTTTCGCAGCCCACCTCGCAGCTGGCGGTCATCGGCTTCAACGAGGACGCCAACACGGTCGGCAACTCGGCCACCGAGATGGTCAAGTACTTCCTGCAGATCCACCTCGGCACCCATCCCGACCTGCGCCGCTACGACCTGATGAAGAAGGGCAACTTCTACGGTGGCGACTGATGGCCGCTGAGCAGCGCTGATGGGCGTCCTGAAGGCCGAGCCGGCCAAGGTCCAGGACTGGGCGACCCGCTCGGTGGGCGGCAACTGGCGGGCCTACGACGTGCAGCTGGCGATCTACGCCCTGCTCCTGGCCGGCCTGGGCCTGGCGATGTCCTACAGCAGCACGGTCGTGACCGGGGTGAACCCGCTCGACCCGAGCTCGAACTTCCTCAAGGGCCTGGCCTGGTCGGGGATCGCCGTGGTGGTCTTCATCGCAGCCACGTTCTTCGACTACAAGTGGCTCAAGACGTTCACCTGGCCGATCTACTTCGCAAATCTCGGCCTGCTCGCCCTCAGCCTGGTGATCGGCACCGGGGTCGGCGGCTCGGCCCGCTGGATTGCGATCGGACCGCTCCAGTTCCAGTTCAGCGAGCTGGCCAAGATCCTGATGATCGTGGTCCTGGCCAACTACCTCGCCCAGCGCCACGACCGGCTCGGCTCGATCCGGGTGATCCTGGGCGCCTGCGTGCTGATGGTCCCGACCTGGATCCTGGTCATGCTCCAGCCCGACCTGGGCACCTCGCTCGTGCTGGCCGGGATCCTGGCCGGGATGCTGTTCATGTCCGGGGCGAGCATGAAGTGGCTGACGATCATGGCCGGCTTCGTGATCGCGATGATCCCGGTCGCCTGGACATACATCCTGCGTGACTACCAGAAGCAACGCCTGGAAAACTTCCTCAACCCGGCCAGCGATCCCCAGGGCGCGGGCTACCAGCTGATCCAGTCCCAGATCGCGGTCGGTTCCGGCGGGATGTTCGGGAAGGGCCTGACCAACGGCACCCAGGACACGCTGGCGTTCCTGCCCGTCGGCGACACCGACTTCGCGTTCGCCCGGCTGGCCGAGGAGCTCGGCTTCATCGGGGCCGTGCTGGTCTTCGTCCTGTTCGTGGTCCTGCTCTGGCGGGTGCTGATGGCCGGCTACCGCTCACAGGATCGCTTCGGCACGATCTTCGCCGCCGGGATCGGCTCGATGCTCCTCTTCCAGCTGGTGGTCAACGTGGGCATGGTCATCGGGCTGATGCCGATCACGGGTATCCCGCTGCCGTTCATCACCCGCGGCGGTGCGTCGCTGATCAGCCTGGCGATTGGCCTCGGGATCCTCCAGAGCATCAACATCCGGCAATCCAAAGCGGATTGGTGATTCGGCGCCCCGATTCAGCCTGAATCGGCCGGGTCATACTGCCGGTCGTGACCGATGACGCCGCACTGACGGGCATCCGAATCTTTGTCGCTCTCCTCGCGGCCGCGATTGTTGTTGCGCTGATCACCCATCGGATTCGGCTGCCGTACACGGTCGGGTTGGTCGTCCTCGGCCTGGTGGTCGGGATCGTCCGGCCCGGAGCCGGGGTCGCGATCACGCCGGGCCTCGTCCTGGCCGTGCTCTTGCCCGGGTTGATCTTCGAGGCCGCCTTCCGGACCGACCTGGCGGCACTCCGGCCGTCGCTCCTCGGCGTCCTGTTCCTGGCGATCCCTGGTGTGCTGATCGTCGCCGTCGTCGTCGCGATCGTCCTCCAGGCAGCAACCGGCCTCGCCTTCTCGTCGGCGTTCGTCGTCGGGGCCATGGTCGCAGCGACTGATCCGGCCGCTGTGATCGCCACATTCAAGCGCCTGCGAGCGCCCAATCGACTGGCGACGGCTGTCGAAGCCGAGAGCCTGCTCAATGACGGCACCGGGATCGTCGTGTTCACGATCGCCCTGGCCGCGACGACCGGCCCGAGCTCACTCGCGGACGGCATCGTCCGATTCGTCCTCGTCGTCGCGGCCAGCGCGATCTGGGGAACAGCGGCTGGCTGGCTGGCATCGCAGCTGTTCAAGCTGACTGACGACCATCTGGTCGAGCTGACCGTGACCCTTGTCCTGGCCTATGGCGCGTATCTCGTCGCCGACGCGGTCGGCGGCTCGGGGATCATCGCCACGACTGCTGCCGGGGTGACCTTGGGCGTGTATGGCCGGCGCCATGGACTCAGCAGCCGTGCCGCCGAGTCGATCGACCTCGTCTGGGAATTCATTGCGTTCCTGCTGACGGCGCTGATCTTCCTGCTGATCGGCCTGGCCATCGACCTCCAGACGTTGCTCGCCGAACTGGTCCCGATCGCCTGGACGGTCGTCGCGGTCCTGCTCGCCCGAGCGTTCGTCGTCTACGTTCTGCTCGGTGGCAGTGCGAAGCTCGCGGGGCGAGGCCGGACTCCGGTCATGTCGCTCGGCTGGCTCCATGTGGTGTTCTGGGCGGGGCTGCGAGGAGCCGTCTCGGTCGCGCTCGTCCTGTCATTGCCAGCCGGCCTGCCCGATCGGCCCCTGATCGGCTCGATTGTCTTCGGGGTCGTGCTCTTCACCCTGCTCGTCCAAGGCTCGACGGCTGAGTTCGTGATCGGGCGAGCACTTGGCCAGGCTGGCTCAGCACAGGCCTAACGGCGGCGGAACAGTCCCGGCTTGCTGTCCTTGGTGGCCGATCGCCGGCGACCCGCCTGGCGCAGGATCAGGTCGATCTCGTCGCGATACGGCCGGCCGATCGTCATCCGGTCGAGCCACTCGAGGTACTCGAAGTCTCGGGTGGCGATCTCGCCCAGCGACCAGCCTGAGTACCGGCCGAAGTTGACGAGGCTGCCCGATGGCCGGCCGGGCGGCGGTCCCGCAGCACCATCGCCGTCCGGGCGGCGCATGGACTTCTCGTCGTAGCCGCCGCCCACGTTCGAGCGGCCGGAGGTCCAGTTGCTGCTGACGGACTCGGGGGCCGGCGGCGGCGCATCGTTGGCCATCCGATGGCGCACCGGGCCGGGCTGGGGCGACCTGCTCCCGGCGGCCGGGCCGGGCGCCGCCGCTGCCTCGCGGGCGGCCTGGCGTGCTGTGGCGAGCTGCTGGTCGTAGGCAGCCCGTCGCGCAGGATCGCCCAGGATCTCCCAGGCGTTGTTGATCAGGACCATTCGCTCGCCGGCACCGACGCCCGTCGCCAGGTCCGGGTGGAACTTCTGGGCGAGCCGTCGATAGGCGGCCTGGATGACATCCGGATCGGCTTCCGAATCGACCTGGAGGACCTTGTACAGGTCGGGCTGGTCGGTCATCGATGGGCGGGGCGGGCTTCAACGCGCACGGTCACTGGGCGCCAGACTAGCAGGATGGTCGAAGCGGTCCAGCGCTGGCGTCTTGCCTACCGGCGTGGCGCGCCGGCGCTCGAGCTCGGGCCGCCCGAGATCGCCCGCGCCTGGGAGACCGCTCTGGCCGACGCCGGGATCCCGGTGGTGATGACCTCGGCGGCGCGGCCCCGGCCTCGGCTGACCGTTGCCGCGGCCCTCCCGCCCGGCCGCCTTGCCGAGCACGACCTGGCCGATTTCGTGCTCTCGGAGCGCTGGTCGCTGCCCCGGCTGCGCGCGGCGCTCGAGGCTGAGCTGCCGGACGGCTTCGCGATCGTCGACCTGTTCGATGTCTGGCTCGGTGCGCCCTCGATCACGGCCGCCCTGAATGCGATCAGCCACCGCGCGACGGTCTCCGGCGCGAGCACGGCTGAGATCGCGGGCGCGATGGGAACCCTGCTCGCGTCGCCACGCCTGGATCGCACCCGGGCCAAGGGCACGGAGCGCCGGGCGAGCTACGACCTGCGGCCCCTGATCATCGCGCTCGAGCCGCCCGTTGCGTCGGAGGCCGACGGACCGTCGATCGTGCGAATGATCCTGCGGACATCGTCCGATGGGCCGTCGGGCCGGCCGGACGAGGTGATCCTGGCGTTGGGCGACGCGCTCGGACGCCCGCTCGAGCTCGGCGATCTCGTCCGCGAGCGGCTGTGGACCAGCGACGAGGTTCCGACGCTCCGAACGATAGGCTGAACCTCGGGGCTGCGGCCGGACTCAACTGGGGTAGGAGGCGCCGAGCGCAGGGTGACGGAGCTTGATCTCGTCGGTCGCGCCCGACAGGGGGACCTCGACGCCTTCACGGCGCTGGCCGGTGCGCGCCTCGTGGCGATGACCCGGACGGCGACGGCGATCCTGGGCGACGAATCGGAGGCGCACGACGCGGTGCAGGAAGCGTTGATCTCGATCTGGCGCGAGCTGCCGGCGCTGCGCGAACCCGAGCGCTTCGACGCCTGGGCCGGAAGGATCCTGGTCAATGCCTGCCGCCACGTGCTCAAGCGCAGGGTGCGCGTCCGCGTCCGCGAGATCGCGCTGCAGCCTGAAGGCGCCGGCGGGCCGCGACTCCCGAGCGTGGCCGGGCGAGCCGAGTCCCTGGGTCACGAGGACGCCCTCAACCGCGCCTTCGAACGCCTTGACGCGGATCAGCGGGCTGTGCTGGTCCTGCATCACCTCGAGGAGCGGCCGATCTCCGAGATCGCGGCAGCCCTGGGGATTCCCACGGGCACGGCCAAGTCCCGCCTGTTCACCGCCCGGCGTGCCCTCCAGAGGGCCTTGGAACGGGAATGGCGATGAACGGCCAACCCGGCCTGACCGACGACGAGTTGCGTGACCTGTTGGAGAAGCGCGCCGGACGGCCGGACGTTGCCGGACGGCTCGCTGCGGTTCGATCGGTCGCGGCGACCACCGTGCAGCAGCGACCGGCACGGCTGCACCCCGGCCTCATCCATGGACTCGCTGCGGGTGCGGCCGGGCTCGCTGCAGTTGGGGTGCTCGCCCTTGTCGTTGGCCTCGCCCTTGGGTCAAAGGCGCCGACATCGCCCCTCGGGGCGACCGCCTCGGGGCCGGCGCAATCGTCCGGTCCATCCGCGCGGCCGTCCGCCGCGCCTCTCATCCCCGGCGCCGTCGAGCCCGTGCTGCCGCTCACGATCGACCAGCTCAACGCCATCCTGCTGCAGAACTCCGGCGCGCTCCTCGGGCGTCGGCTCGTGATCGATGCGACGATCGCGGTGAACCCTGAGGCGACCAGGAATGTTCCTTGCTGCTCGCAGCCGCCATTCAGCGGGCCGCCCGCCATCCTCCGGGGGTCGACGCCGATCCTCGGCATCGAGATTGCAGCTGCGGCCTCCGTGCCGGGCCCGCTGCCCTGGACCGGAACGTTCGCTGCCCGGATGACCGATACCCGGACGGTCGAATACCTGGAGCCCGTCATGCTCGCGCCGGACGGCCAGCCGCTGAAACCGAGTCAGCTGTCGAGCCTGTCGGCTCAGACTCGGGCATCTGGCTACGTTCTCGTCCAGGGCTGGATCGCGGGCTTTGATGTCCCCATCCCGTGCGCGCCCCCGCTCGTGACTCCACCGCCGGGACCGCAATACAACGGCTGCGCCGTGACATCGAGCCTCAGCGACACCTCGAGCCAACCGGTCACGGGCACGACCTTCCGCGTGCCTCCCGATGGTGTCCAGGTCCAGGATCGCGCCTACGACGACTTCGCCCCGGACCCTCAGCTGATCAGCCCCTTTGGAACGAAGCCGGAGCTCGCCACATTCCTGCTCGACCAGGCACTCCTTCCCTGTCCCTCGGGCACGTATTGCGTGGAAGGTTCCACGGGCTTTCACTGGCAGATCGCTGCCCGGATTGACCCCTGGCCGACGCCAAGCCGGGCCGACCCGTCGACGCCTGGGCCGTCAGCATCGCCGGCGGCCAATCAGCCGGTCCAGCCGTTGACCGTTGCCCAGCTCAACGCAATCCTCGGATCGTCCTCACTCGTGGGCCGCCAGCTGGTGATCACGGGATCGATCCAGATACCCGTCCTGACGGGTCGCTCGCTGTGTTGCTCCTCGGGTGCGCCTGGCGAGCCCCCAGCGATCCTCGTCGGGTCGACGCCGCTGCTCCAAGTCAATCCAGGTGCCCTCACGTCGCCGGGATTTCCGTTCAGCGGCACCTTTGCCGCGAAGTTGGTCGACGCTCGAACCCTGGACTTCGAAGGCGCGGTGACGATGTCCGCGACTGGAAGCCCGATCACACCGAGCCAGCTGCCGGTTCCCTCGTCAAATACTGGAGCGGGCGTCGTTGGTTCAAATTGGCTGGTCCACGGCTGGATCACCGGACTAGGAGTCCTCCCATTTTGCCCGTCGATCCCGCCGACAACGACGACCGCGGAGTACGGCTGCGGACTGAGTGCGTTCCTGAGCGATGACGGCCGACAGCCGGTCACCGTCGGCTCGAGCGGTTACTCAGTGAATGCGGGTGCTGGGTCGGTCGCGGTCCAGAACGGCGCCTACCAGGCGTTCGCCCCAGCCCCCGAGTCGACCGGAGTGCAGACGCAGCCCGAAGAGGCGACGTTCCTGGTCCAGGACACGTATGGATCGACCTGTGCGACCGACGAGTTGTGCTCGCTGCAAGCCAGCAACTTCCACTGGGTCGTGGTTGGTCGGGTCGATCCGGTGCCACTTGTCGCGCCGGCCCCCTCGACCTCGCCCGCTCCGTCGCTCCAACCAGTCCAGCCGCTGACCGTTGGCCAGCTCAACGCGTTCATGGCCACGAACGCGCTGTCGCTCCAGGGTCGGCAGCTCGTGATCACGGGCACGATCGAGCCGATGACGCCGGTCCCGAGCTGCGTCCCGCCCGCAGGAGGCTGTCCGCCGTACGTCCTGGCCGGCACGTCGCCGCTCCTCATGATCCCCCGGGCGCAAGGCATCGGGCCTCGATCGATGTGGTCGCCTGTCGTCGGCGTTCAGAGCACGTTTGTCACGACCCTGGTCAACGACTCCACGCTCCAATACGAGGGTCCGGTCGACACGGACAGCGGCGGACAGGCCTGGCTCCCGAGCCAGCTATCGGCCGCGTCCGAGCCCAGCGGAGCCCA